>JAGGVO010000011.1 GCA_021157965.1 Candidatus Neomarinimicrobiota bacterium | reverse complement strand
TCATAGGTGTTTTCAATGCGACCGTCAGGCGTAACGGTGATATCCTGCCAGGCTTGGGGATAGGCGGGATCGGAAACGACAACCTGTCCACCCTGTGGAAAACCCAGTGATACACTCAATCGGCACTCTTCTTCCGGGTAGAGGTAGATGTTGGGTTTGTAGGCCATCATGGCCATTTCTAATGTAAATATCACAGAGTAGTCTTTGACTTGAATGTGTTCGCCTGACAGGGGATGCGGTTGGACATCCGTCATTGAAAAATAGGCGACTGTATCGAGCATGGTCCCCATAGCTGGCATTAGATGTCCCATGAGCGAATCGCTATACAGACAGAAACTTACCTTGTTATTATAAAACTTTACCGTAAAGCAGACCTTTGCCGTGCCTGAAATCTTTTGATCATTCGCATCATAAACCCGCGTATCCACCGGAATACTATCCAGCCGGACCCACACATCCTCACTTTCATAGAGGGTTTCACCGATCCGGATCACTACCGTGTCTCCTAAGGTGAAATCATCATAATCGGGAGACGTGGGATCGTCATCGCAGGACACAAAACAAAATACGATGAACCATAAAATCACAAGCCATCGAGTCATGATATATTTCCTGACATGTATCATTTTTTATACTCTTGTTCTTATTGATTGTAAGGCAGATTTGATTAAAAATCAAGAGGTTGTGTGTACTTCTTTTCCATTCACTCATAATCAGCATTCATTATTAGAATAAACCTGTCTGAAAGACAATCACAGATAATATCCCAGAATCATTTTACCTGTTATCTGTTTACGCCATTCACCGGCCTGCATGGTACTTGTGACGATTGTACAATCTATATCAAAATGATCAAAACGCAAGTTAATTCCCCCCAAAAGATACTGACCATAAAGTCTATAATCAGCTTCTTGAGCTTCTTCATGAGGATAAGGCGTTGATAAGAAACCCAGGGACCAAGTGATTCGCTCTCCAACACAACCGGATATTCCAAAACTTATATCATAGGAATCGGATAAAAAATACAGATCTTCATTATTAGAACGATATACTTTTGCAACTTCTGTTAATAATGAGATATTATGATTCAGATAGCAGGTAAGCCCTAAAATCATCTTATCGGGGATTTTTTCACGGATTTTTCCAATCAATCTTTCGTCAATAATAAAATCGTCGTGAAAGAAGGAATTCTTTTCATAGCAGAACCCGATCTGAAATCTTCCAACTCTGTCATACAGAATTCCTGTACTCCAGCCAATGTTATCTGTCCTGTTTTCTATTTCCTGATAAACTGTTTCATCATTTAAACACATCTTATTGTTATAATACAAGGTATTGTATTTACCTTGCAATCCGATGCTTATTGTGTTTTTATGAGAGGCAAAAGGTTTGATGGCATACGAAAGATTTCCGGCATAGGAAAAGATCCGGACATTTTTTATCAAACGCATAAACTCGCCAGACCCTTCCGGATGATCTATTGTGCTGATTTCCATCTTTCCATAATCAAGTTGCGAGTTAAAACGTTGACTAAAACCCAAACCGAACCGGAAACGTTGAATTGGGAGTATGAATCCTGCTGATTGAGGATATGCATTATGAATTCTTCCATGTTCAATATCGGCAAACCAGTTTGGCGTTTTGTACGCGTCCCACTGGTATGATAATCCCGCGGATAATGATTCGAACGCATATAATGCTGCCGGATTCATACTATTCATATTTGCCGGATGATTGATTCCTGAACTCTGAAAGCCTTTGCTGCTGATCGATTCCAGGACAAAGCCCTGGGGTATGTTTAAACAGAAAACTGCAGTCGGAATTCTCTCGAGGTTTTGGGCAGACAAGGATTCCGTGATAAACAAAAGAATTAATAGCAATACAGAATTTCTCATATTATGACATCTCTGTATTTATTATCTCTACACACAAAATAATTTATAAATTTATCTCTTTTTAACAAAGATAATATCTATAAAACCCTGCTTTCACTCTTCCCCCCCTTCCGATTCCTGCCGATTGTTTGATGCCATTATCAACAAAGTAATTTTCAATTACTACAAATTAAGTAAATTTTTTCTTGACATAAATTATCGAACTCCCTATTATTTACTAAAGATGTAGTAATTGGAGATATCATGCCAAATTCCCAAACCATGACACCCCTTGAGTGGGAAATTATGAAGTTGTTCTGGAAACACGGGAAAACAAGTATCCGGAAAATTGCCGATAAACTTCCTGAATCCTATCAAAGGGCTTACACAACAATTCAGACATATGTTGAACGATTGGTCGATAAGGGGCTTCTTAAAAAAGAGAAAAAAGGGAAAATCAACCTGTATGAACCGGCAATCAGAGAACAGACTGCCCTTCATCATGAAACGGAAAGCTTTGTGAAACGGGCTTTTAACGGATCGTTCAGCAGATTATCCGGATATCTGATTAAATCCGGAAAATTGTCTGAAGATGAAATTGAAGAGTTACAATTATTAATCGATCATTACAGGGAGAAAAAGTCATGATA
This sequence comes from Candidatus Neomarinimicrobiota bacterium, assembly GCA_021157965.1. Taxonomy (NCBI): domain Bacteria; kingdom Pseudomonadati; phylum Fidelibacterota; species Fidelibacterota bacterium. The sequence goes on along the minus strand of JAGGVO010000011.1, from coordinate 5,485 downwards.
AATATCCACTGGATCTCCATTCCGGCCCTTATCATCCAGACAGGTGTTTTATGTCTGGTTCTGTGGCTTCTGTCTTCATGGAAAAATATATCCCCCAGACTTATGTATATCCTGTGGTATCTGATCATTCTCCGTCATGTTTTCCCGTTCACACTGCATATTCAAAACGACAGACTACCGAATATTCCATTCACCCTTGCACCCATATTTACTGATATGACAGTTCAACCGGCTATCAGTTCCTCCTTCAGCTTTGCAACGCTTTTTCAATATTTTTGGATTATCGGCTTTATGATTTTGTTCAGTTCGATGATTCTGAATGAATATTTATTCCACAAACAATTGAAAACCATTCCTGCTCCGGACCAATTGCTTTTAAAACTTCCCTCCTTTTCCCGCAGGACAAAAATACAGATTAGTTCATATACCGATTCACCCCTGTCCTATGGAATAATCAATCCCGTGATTATCCTTCCCCGGTCAGCTCTGGATCTTCCGGTATCTGAAATACAATCGATCATTGCCCATGAATATGAACATATCCGCAGACATGATGCATTTCATACCATTGTCCAACATGTTCTGTGCGTTCTTTGGTTTTTCAACCCATTCATCTGGATAGCAAAACGCTATTGTGAGTATTACCGTGAAATCCTTTGTGATATTCATTCACTGAACCGGACCGATATGACTCCGCCGGATTATTCCGGTTTATTGCTGAGAATAATTGGCAACAGCAGGAGCACGCGGGTTTTAAACGGGATGGCACTTACACGGATTGACGGTAATATATACAATCTGAAAAAAAGGATTGTATACCTGAATACAACCTATAAAAAAGGAGTGACTATGATGTTTAAAATGAAACATAAGATCTTATTGACTTTATTCGTGATTGCCATAATCCTGACAGCCTGCACTTTTGGAACTGACAACAAATCAGATGCAGAAAATAATGTTGTAAGAATTGAACATGTCCCTGATGAAGAGGTTCAATTTATTCCCTATGATACACCACCCTCACCCATTGGAGGGACAGATGCCATCTTAAAAAACATAATCTATCCTGAAAAAGCAAAATCCGCAGGACTTGAGGGGACAGTGATCATTCAGGCTTTTGTCAGTGAAAAGGGTGAAGTGACAAAATGTAAAATTATGAAAAGTATCCCGAACACCGGATTGGATGAAGCAGCGATCGACGCAGTGAAAAAAACAAAATTCACACCCGCAAAACAGAATAATAAGGATATTGGTGTCTGGATCGCTTTGCCTGTTGTCTTTCGTTTGAATTAAAGAATACAAGCTTCTGAGTTGGATCTGATTCCAATTTCACCGTAAAGTATTCCATCTCGCTCCCAGGTATAGTATGTTAGAAAAAGGTCCGGACCTTCTATGTGTCAGTTCATCCCATCCATTATATCCTCCAGATAATCCGGTTCCAGTCCGAAATAATCCATACAGATATCATAAGCAGATGAGATGTCTTCGTGAAGCAGTCTTTCCGCGAAGTCGTTCATGGCTTCGGTGATAAGGTCTTCTGCTTCTTCATGGGTCATGTAATCCCGCTCCATGAGAACGGTTTTGATGTCTTTACGCATGATGAGCCTCCAGGTTTAATAGGTGATATAGCCGCGGTCTGATAAGCTAATATACTGATCCCCTGCGATGATGATGTGATCCAAAAGGGCCACTTCCATGAGCTTCAAAAGATCCTTAAGTGCGCGGGTGAGTTCGATGTCCTCCCGGGACGGTTCCGGGTTGCCGCTGGGATGGTTGTGACTGACAATGATGGCAGCTGCATTCAGATCCAGGGTCCTTCTCAACAGCTCCCGGGCATAGATGTGGGCTTTGCTGATGGTTCCTTCGGAAATCACTTCCGTTTTAATCACCTTGTTGCAGCCGGACAGATACATTACCACAAAGCGTTCCCTTTCATTCTTTTCAAAGAAAGACGCCAGGTGGTACTGTGCCTGAAGCGGGCTGGTGATCTGTTGTCCCGGCCTGATGTAGAACCGGGCTTTGTATTCCTGAATGAGCATATCATCCGGAACGGTGCTGAGTTGTGTCATAATGACCTCCAGTTTTTATGGGTTAAAGGTATCCCTATACCGCAGCGGGCGGTGGGGAATGATTTAGAACTAAATGTTTAATTATAGGTACTTAATAGATTATTTAAATGTCAGCTTATGCTTGGAGTCAATCTGCTGTTTTTGAGGATATTTCCATGTAAAATATGCCATAACACCCCTCTTTTTGACTTCTCCATCCCGGATCCGTCCGTCTATATCTGGCTTTTGGGCACATTTTAGTAGGACGTATGTAGGACAGTTTTTAGCGAAACAGGTCGTATTCCATCGTATTTCATCGAAATCGGGTATAAATCAGGGATGTGAAAAGAAAGATCCAGATACACGAAAGCCCCTGATTATCAGGGGCTTAGCGTGATTGTTCTGTAGCGGAGGGAGGACTCGAACCTCCGACCTTTGGGTTATGAGCCCAACGAGCTACCAACTGCTCCACTCCGCGATATCTGCTATCTCAAAAAGCTTTTAAATTTAATGGGATTTTTGGTTTTTCGCAAGCAGTATCTTGTAAAATCCCGGTATTTTACCGCTTATCCAATCCCTCCGGATCTGCAAAATATTTTGCTATGGCAGACGCCAGTCTCCCTCCCTGAGACCCGTCCACAATCCGGTGATCAAAGGTCCCGGCAACCGGTAATATTTTGCGAATCACAATCTCACCATCCCGAACGACCGGCTTGTCCTCATATTTCCCCATGATGATTACAATGGGAATATTAGATGCGGGAAAAAGAGCCGCAAATCCAAACTGAAGTCCGTGGGTCCCGATATTGGTGATCATGGCACTACCGAAACTGTTGGGCTCTATCTTCAAAAATTTCAATGGAATCCCCATATCCCGCGTAATCCATCGGATGATTCGGAATAGCCAGTTCCGGAAAGGCCAGGGAATTTTGGCAAGCAGATACTTGTTGGCTGTGGCTTTATTCCCCCCCTGCGTGCGGGTCCTTTCCACCTTTTTCGACATTTCTTCCGAAATTTCCGTTACGGTCTTGTCCCCGGCTCGATAAATTAAAAATCCGTCCATCTCCTTGGTCTCTTTCATGAATACGGAAATAAAAACCATTTCATCAGGCCTGGGAATAACCTTCCCCCGTCGGATATAGCAGTTCAGATCAGGCACATCATACTTTAAAGCCCGTCCCAACGCGGCAGCAAACATCTGGGTCAGCGTAATCCGCACCCCCTCTGCCTTCCGTTTCTGAATATAGGCCAATGTATCCGTTATGTCTATTTCATAGGTCCCGTAGGTCCGGCCGTCAACCGGTGCCTTGTACATGGCCGATGCCGTGATCCGCCAGGGTGAATTTAAATCTTTCATGTGATTCATGAAACCCTCCTCAGTTTTTCCCCTGCAAGCCGTGAAATTTAAAATCTTATGACTGGGATTGATACTTCTTTTTCACTCCCTTTAATGATAAAATCATATAACCTTTTGCGCACACCCCTCCTTTTTTCTAAATTGCCCAACACAATTAAGAACAGGAGGGAAAAATGAATCCATGGGATGTTTCAATTAATTTTAAGGATTTTATCCTGGACTTCTCATTTCTTAGTCTATTCCTACTCATGGGGACCGCTTTACGCCGCTATGTCCCCTTTTTCCAGAAATATCTGATACCCAATAATATCTTGGCAGGTTTTCTGGGACTCATTCTCGGTCCGCAGATTCTGGGATATATCTTTAAGGATTTTTCCTTTGCAGACTATTCCTATATTCCCATGAACAGCGACCGGCTGGGTGTTTATGTCTACCATATTCTGGCACTCACCTTTATTGCAATGGGACTCCGGAAAGAAAAAACCTCCTGGGGTAAAGGTCCGTTGAGTACAAGTATCACAGGACTGTTTTGCTTTCTCGGGCAGGCAACCATCGGACTCCTTATCGCTTTTACCATTATTCTGACCATCAAGCCCGATCTCTTTCCCGGAATCGGTCTGCTTGTCCCCATGGGATTTGGTATGGGACCCGGACTGGCATACTCCATGGGACGGAGCTGGGAACGGTTTGGATTTGAGGGCGGCGGTCAGGTTGGACTCACCTTTGCCGCCATTGGTTATCTTTTTGCCTTTTTCGGAGGAATCTGGCTGATTCAATGGGGTATCAAACATAAAAAAACCAAACTGATCAACTCTGTAGACGATATTACCAGTGATATCCGTATGGGTGTATACAAAACGGGAGAACAACCCAGTGCAGGAAAACTCCCCCTGGCTTCGGAAGCTATCGAGTCTATGGCTTTTCAAATTGCCTTGATCGGCTTTGTATACCTTTTAACCTACTATACAGTCTATCTGCTGACCGGCTGGATGGAACGAAGCGGACTGGAAGGATTCGTGGCTACGGTGTGGAGTTTTCACTTCATCTTTGCCATTATCATTACCCTTCTTGTCCGAAAAGTGATGGACTGGCAAAAACGGAGTTATGTCATTGATACCGGACTGATGAACCGTCTGGCCGGGGCATCTATCGACTATCTGGTGGTGAGCTCCATCGCTGCTATCTCTGTCACAATCGTTGCTAAATACTGGATGTCCATCCTCACCATGTCCATTTTTGCCGGTGTGTATACAGCTCTTATTATTTACTGGGCTGTCTACAGAGCATTTGACGACTATCCCTTTGAACGTTTTATCGGGATTTTCGGGGAAAAAACCGGGACCGTTAATTCCGGACTGGTTCTCATTCGGGTAACCGATCCCGATTTCAAAACCAATGCGGCGGAAGATTTGATCTATGGCGGAGCTATCACGATTTTTCTGGGGCTCCCCCTTCTTGTGGTTATGAATTTCCCCATGACTATGTTCAATAATTCTTTAATGGGATATGTAATCACTTTGGGAATCTTCATCGCATACTGGCTCTTCCTTCTCATCCTCTGGCGTGCTATCGGATTCCTGAAATTCAAAAAAGTTCTGGATTAAAACTGGACTAAAAGATGATTTTTGTTAAAAGCCCGGCAGTATCCGGGCTTTTTTGTATCATTTGAATTTTTCCATAATTTCTGTACATTACAAGAAATATATAATTTAATATAGGAAAGACATTGCACAAGATATTAACATTCGTATTTCTCTCAGCCTCTCTCCTCTCAGCGGCCATCCCTGAAGGATATTATGCCGGCACGGAAGGTAAAACCGGTGAAGAACTGAAACACACACTTCATACGATCATTCGGGGACACACGCGCATTTCGTACAGTGCAGTTTATACGGCACTTCAGGATACTGATGAAGACCCTCTGAACCCACAGAATGTCATCCTCCTCTATACCGGTCGTTCCCAACATGAAGATTACCAGGATCACGGATCCACATACAATTATGAACAGTTTGGAGGAACCTATAACGACGCATGGAACCGTGAGCATGTGTGGCCTAAATCCCATGGTTTTCCCAAC
>JAGGVO010000010.1 GCA_021157965.1 Candidatus Neomarinimicrobiota bacterium | reverse complement strand
TTCCTGAAGCATCCCACGAAAGATCCATTGCTGTATTAGGATTTTCACTATTCCTAATAACGGAAACATTTGTAGGATTGGGGATTGCATTGACAGTTAATTTAACAGTATTTTGTGCTTGTAAATTATTTGCGTTTTCGCTCCATTCATCTGATCCAAATTGATATGTTGTCTCTTCATTTTTAATCAATCTATATGCATAATAATATGTTCCTGAAGACTCAAATTGGACTTGTGTACTACATCGTTTATTTGTTCCTTCTCCATCTTCAAACCATGGAAGATCTTGCCATGTCCAATTCGTTCCATCGTTACTTGTACCATATCCCAAACTCGAATTTGTCCAATCTCCTTCACCCCATTCAACAGAAAAATTTATTTTTTCACCTAAAGTAATATTAAATTCTCCGTTCTCCCAATCTTGAATCGTGGAATAACGATGCCCCCAAGGATTTGCTAAAAGACAAATTGGAATAAAAAAAACTATAACCACTCTTTTCATCATCCACCTCCATTCAATGCGTTTTCATTGTCTTAATTATTTTACTTTCATTTTTTGTGTAAAACAATCTTTTTTCAAGGGGTTTATTCCTGTTTCAGGTCCACTGTGAGGGTCTGGGACTGTTCGGCCGTGTCACGAACAACCAGGGTTACGGTGTGGGTGCCGGTATCGGATGACCCGGGTGTCCAGGAAAAGACGGCGGTCCCGTCCCCGTTGTCTGTCAGGGTTGCGCCTTCCGGTTTTTCCAGGGCCTGCCAAAACAGGGAATCCCCGTCTGCATCCGTGGCCGTAAGGTCCAGGCTGAGAGTCTCACCGATTTCGATGGACTGATCTCCGATTACAGTTTGAATCACCGGCGGCTGGTTAATATTGGAAATCACCTGCCAGTTGGCGCCGCTGTTTGTATTCCAGACCAGGGTAAGAAGGTCGGTGTTTAAATCAAGGTCCCCACCTTCACTGTAGCTGAGGGTTGTGGTCAGGGCGTAGTAGTGAGTCGTATCCCCCCGACCGGCGTCATTGGGCAGGATGGCGTAATAATCCGTCCCCCCTGCTGAAACCGCCCGGATAAACCCGTCCATCTCAAAACCGTTCACCCCGTAGCGGATATAGAGCTTTTCTTCGGGACTCAACACCTTATCCGTCGTGATAAACACCGTATCGCTGGCATGGGCCGTTGTATAACTTCCATCCTGCCGGAGTTGTCCAACTTGTGACACGGTGAGGATAGTGGCAGGCGATGCACTGAGTGTCTGCATACCCAACGGAATACTTGTATTCAAATGTAAGGACGGATCATGCACTGAAATATGCAGATAAGATTTCAAGGATGCATAATTATCCCCGTCCAGATGCATATTATCTCCGTTCCAGGGAATATTCCAGCTCTTATCAGTAGTCTCGCTTCCCGGTAGCCAATATCCTGATGCCCAGGTGTTGTCCCAACTATTGTATGCAATTTTAAACTGATTGCCCTGAGCTGGTGTGGAAAGGGTTATCCCATAGTAACTGTCACCGCCCAACCCGGATTTCAACGTCATTTCCGATGTTCCGTCCAAAGCCCAGCTGTTATGATCACCCGGCAGCCAGACTTGTGCATTCAAAATTGTGGTAAACAGGGTCAGGGTCAACAGATATTTATGTTTCATAGTTTTTTGAATCCTTCTGCGATATTGGCCGCAACGGACACCACCACGCTCCGGAACCAGGACGTGAGTCCGTACATTTCCGTTTTTGGGAAACCTTCCGTCACCCGATAGACCTCCAGAACAAAGGCATGGGCATTCTTCCAAACCTCCAAATCCGTGAACTGCTCAATTTTCCCCATACTCATCCCCATTTCTACCACCTACCACATCCCACCTACTATTTCAACAAAATCATCTTCCTCAACCCATTCCACTCCCCGGCCGTCACACGCACTAGATAGATCCCCGTCGCCAGTTTTCCCCCATTCCAGATCCATTCATGCGTTCCCGCTTGTAAATTCCCCTCAAAAAGCTGTGCAACTTCACGTCCCTGAACATCAAAAATGCGAACCACACCATAGCTCTGTTCCGGAATATCCAGTTGAATGGTCACCGACGGATTAAAGGGATTGGGATAAGGTGCATGGAGCCGGAAATCGGTAGGAATGCCGGCATCATCGAGTCCGCTCACGTTATGGATGGTAATGGTCATGCTGAGGGTGTCTGCGGCAGGCCAAAGCATTGCCGGAGCTGTGAACAGGCAGAGGAGCAGGAATATTCTCAGGCGTTTCATCGAACCGTCCCCGGTTTGAGTTGACGGGGCGGGGCCACGCGCATCACACCTTTGGCACCGGCACCATCCGTGACGATAAACAAAATATCCTCATAAACCCCGGCCTGATCGTAATTGGGAGTCCAGGAGAAAGTCGCCGTGTTATCCTCATTATCGGTAAACGTGGCGCCATCCGGCAGATTCTGGGATGACCAGGTGAGGGCTTCGCCGTCTGCATCGCTGGCCCTAAGTGTAAATGTGAGGGTTTCCCCTTCCAGGGCAGATGTATCATTCCGGGCCGCAATGACAGGCACATCGTTGACACTGGCCACGGTGACTTTCATGTGGACCGTATCCGCGCCGAGGAAGGCATCATAGGCCCGGGCGTAGATGTGAATCGTATCGCCGGGACCGGTAAAGAAGTTCGCTGCCGGTGTCAGGGTAAGGATGGAATCCTGAGACAGGGAGGGATGAACGGTTTCCGTTGATCCGCCCCAGACGGAAAAAGAAACGGGATCACCATCGGCATCCGTAGCCCGGAGTGTGAGCTGATGGGGCGTATCCTCGGTCATGGCAAGAGTTGCAGGAGCCGTCAGGACCGGTGCGTCGTTCCCCCGTTCAAACGTCACCTGAATACTTACATAGGAGGATCCGTCCCAAATCCCACCGCCACCTTCGCTGTATCCGCCGTAAACCCAGTTTGTCCCATCCAGGGAATAGCGGGTGGCGATATAATACACACCGGCTTCGGTAATGATATTTTTCAAATTCAGCATATATTCGTCGTTATTGCCGGAATCCGTGTTATAGGCGGCTTCGTGCCAGGTCCACCCGGTGCCGGAAGGATCAGTATCGGCGGTGGAAATCCCCATCTGAGCCGTGATAGCCGTCCCCTCACCGCTGGCATCGGTCACCCCCGGTTCATAAACCTGCCCATAGACGATAAAATCCTCACCCAGGATTCCCGCTCCTCCGCCGGGATACTGGAGATTGGCCCAGTCCGGCAGATTTTCCGTAACAGTAATCGTAAAGGACAGTGTATCCCCGGCGGCATAGGCAAAAGAAACGGACAATACAGCGAAAACAACAATAAACCGGAGCGTATGTTTCATTGTTTTTCCTTTATTTGGTTAGACGTTAAAATAGTTTAACAAAAAAAAATTAGTTGTTCAACTATTAACTACTATTGGAGTTTAGAGTGGTGAATGGAGAGACGTAGAGGCAGAACGTGTTCTGCCTCTGAGTTGGAATTTTGAGTTGAGAGTTATTTCTCCTGCAAAGTGCACTGAGAGGCAGTGGAATGGGATTTTATGAGTCGAAAGTCGGTAGTTGAAAATCACCAGTCAGCAGGGAATTGAGTAACGAGGGACGAGGGATGAGAGACAAGGAGGGTTTAGAAACATGGGACTCGATGACAGGACATTGGAAAATTAAGAGTCTTGAGTCATATAATAGGAATAATCACAAGATAAAAAAAGCCACCTGAATATTCAGGTGGCTTTTATCTGATGTATGCATTATTTACTTATTTCAGCAGAACCACTTTTTGTGTATGGATTTGCCGGTCGAAGGCGGTCCGAATCAAATAGATGCCGGAGGAGAGATCATCTGTTGTGACGGTATAATCATAGGACCCGGCGCCGAATTCACGGTTCACCACAGTCATCATTTTTTGGCCGGTAATGCTGTAGAGTTCGATGGAGACGTTCATGGATTCGGTGAGGGTAAAGGGGATGGTCAGGGTGGCATTGAAGGGATTGGGATAGACCGGATCCAGAGCATAGCCATCGGCTATAACTGCCCCCTCAACCTCAACCTCAACCTCAACCTCAACCTCAACCTCTTTCAGAATTGTTTCATTCCCCGCATAATCCACATCCGCCAGGGTGTACACATAGGTTTTCCCCGGTTCTACGGTTTTATCTACATAACGGTATCGGGTCGTTTCCGTCGTACTCCCCTGTCCTGTCAGCGCATCATCCGTAGCAAAACTTGCGATAACTTCCAACTGTCGACTGTCGATTGTTGACTGTCGACTGATAACAAACCCTTGGTTTTCGACTTCCGCACTCGTCTCCCATTCCAGCACCACGGTTCCTTTCACCGCTTTGGCCGTAAAGGCGGAGAGGGTGACGGGGAGGGATTGATCGGCATCCAGGCTTCCGGGAGTGGCTTCTGTATCGCTGCTGCTTCCCCAATCCTCCAGAGCATTGCCTGTATTCAGGCGATAAACCCGGCTTCCGGCACTCACCGCCCGAGCGGTGTAACTTCCATCTGCCGGATCCAAAGCGTCGCCGGTTCCATCCTCCAGAAGATAGTGTTCATCCCCATTGATGAGGGGAAAGGTATTGCCGGAATTCAGATAAACCACATCACTCCCCAGGGTGACCCCCCAAAAGGATTCAAAAGCCGATTGATTGGCATTACGGCCGATGATGAGAAAACCTTTCCCGTTGATATGGATCTCTGACGGGATGGTATACGATTGGGTGGATTCGATTTGTCGAAAGATATATCCCCCGGCATCCACCACACCGGTTCCGAAATTGTGTATTTCCAGATATTCGTAAATATAGTTCCCGGTCCCCGACGCATCGGCAACTTCACTGATATACAAGGGACCCGCCGCGCCTCCCGTGGTTGATCCGGCAACGGATACGGTTGCAGATTCCCCGGCCGTATTATAGGCACTCACACCGAAGGTATAACTGTTGCCGGAAAGCAAGGATGTGATGTCGGCTGTGGTAATATTTTCCCCTACGGTTTTTCTCAGATTCCCATCCACGTAAACGTAAAAACCATCTTCATTATCGGACTGGTCCGTCCAGGTGAGGGTCACGGAGGAGTCTGTCTCGTTGCTTACGGTCAAATCCGAGGGCGCATTGGGTGTGCTGCCCCAGATGGCATCCGCATATTCGGGATGGTCAATGAAGGGATTCCGGTTCCCCTGGAGGGTGTAGATGACGTCATTACGGTTTCTTTCAAAATCATCCACCGGATCGGACTGATGCCATTGGAGGAGTGTGGATTTTTTCCCCAGGGAGGGTGTGTATTCATCGGTGGGAATAAAATCCACCATCTCAAGGTCGTAATCCCCGGTGTTTTCATATCGTACACTCATATAAAAAATCATCCGGGCTACATCGCCTTTCACGGCATCCCGGGGTTCCCAGGCTGTATCAGAAACTTTACACTCCGTTGCTTCGTCATGCCAGGTATCCCCCCAGCTGAAATCTTTCGTCCCCCGGGACGAATTGACGGTCCTGTCCGCCGGGCGCAGGTGATGAATGTCCGTGTAGGCTGTATCCGATTCATCCGGAAAACCATGGGATTTGGGCCACACGTGTTCACGGTTCCAGGAATCATTGTATATACCCTCTCCCCCGTCATATTGGGAATAATCCACCGATGTCCCCTGGTCCCGGTACTCTTTTTCCTGGGACCTGCCGGTGTATAAAAGAATGACATTGTTGCTGTTCAGAGGATCTTCATCGGTCTGTTCCAGGCATGTCCACACATCATCATAGGTTTTCGGTATGTGTCCGCGGATAATTTTATGGAGGGCAGATTGCAATTCCTGACCACTTTTTCCCGAAGCACTGTTATAATACCCTTCAGGAATTGCAGCACCGAGAACAGAAAAGAGCAGGAAGAACAAGAGGATATGTTTTATGATCACGGATCCCTTTTATAAGAATATTCTAATGTGCTAAGATAATAAAAATCTTATAAAGCTTACAGAAATAATTTTAAGGGAACGGCACTTGGTTTCATTCTTTGTGTGTCAGATCAAACAGCGCCTTGTAAATTTTTATTAAGAATTTGAAGAAAACCACCCGGTTAAAGGTGGTTTTGTTTTTTTGCCTGTATCCTTAAAATATATTTTTATGGATTATTTCATAAACACCATCTTTTTTATTTCCCTGAAATCACCGGCTTTCAGGCTGTAGAGATACATGCCTGTGGATATCGGATGTCCCTGCCGATTCGTACCATCCCATATTACATCATGGCGGCCGGCTTGTTGACGGGGGATAAACCATTGACTGACAATTCTGCCTGAAATATCATATATCGTGAGGGTGACATCGGAAATTTCAGGCAATCCGTATTGAATGGTCGTGACGGGATTAAAGGGATTTGGGAAATTTTGGCTGAGAAAAAAGTCCTGAGGTACACCATTGCTTTCCAATCCGGCAACATCCCCCACATCAAAACCGGATAATTCGCCCCGGTTGCTTATCACTTCATGGCCATCATCATCTTTCGCAATCACCTGCCATTCATAACGGTTTTCCGTCGTCAGGTTCAGTGTAAGGCTTGTGTCCGTGCCGACATCTATTTCATGCCATACCACACTGTCCGGATGCGTCGATTTGAATTTTACCGTGTACGTTGAATAATCCAGAGGATCGGGATCCACAGCATTTTGCCAAATAAGGGTTACCATGGGTTCATTGACTCTCTCGCCATCACCCGGATGAATTGTGTTGAAGGGAACGGGAGGCTCGGGGAACAAATCCGTCCAGAATGTGGCGCTGGTCGAAAGAGAATATCCTGAATGGGTGTCCAGAGCTTTCACATACCATGTATATTCATCATTATCCTTTAATGCTTCAACGACTTTACAACTATTAGAATCACTCGTGATGGTCACTGAAGATGTCTTCGACCTGAGAATCATTTGATATGTAATATAATCCCCCGGATCAGGATCCGTTGAAGGTGTCCATATAAATTTCGGTTTGAGTGTCAGAACGATGACCGAATCGGGAGTAAGCGGATGAGGTACGGAAGGATTTTCATTGCCTGTATTGATTATAAACGACCGATATCCTCCAAAATTATCCCATGTATTCCCTTCCGTATTCCGGGCGGATACTTTCCAGAAATATTGTGTATTATCCGACAGATTTTCATCTAACATATATACAGTATCTGTCCCGGCCTGGAATTTACGTACTCCCGGGTCCGGGCAATCCAGAAAGAGTGTATACCGAATCGTATCCATGGAATCGGTTTTCGGCAAAGAGCGCCATTTGAAAACCGGCGTCTGATTGGAAAGACTTGCCGACGGTTCCGGGGAGAGGAGCATAAAACCCTCAAGGGGCTCCGAAGGGACAATATCATCCAGGGATCGCGGTAACAATTGATATCCGCTGCTATAGGGAGAACTTGAATCGAACTGACTTAAAATCCCTGTAATACTCACTTCGCCTGTGGGAATGGGTGTCCCCACAAGATCCACCTGATCATCTATACGGACATCCAGTGTATATTCCCCGTCTGTTACGGGATAATTTGTCGCCGCGGCAAAATCCCCCTGATTGACAAACGCAACATGATTCACTCTGATCAGCATTCCTTCCAGGGCTTCAAATCCGTCCCATGCCTGATTGAGGATATCCGGGATGCTTACAATTGTTGGGGATGGCAGGGTGACGTTTTCATGGACCGTGATATTGGAAATTCCTGCCTGATAAACAAATTGCGTTAATCCCCTGAAAAATCCCACCGGTGATGTTATTGTAATCACATCCCCGGTATTGAGTTGAGAAACCAGGTTGGTGCCGTAAATAGATATACCGGCATGGTCATCCTGCATAGAAGCCGGACCGGATGATCCGAATGCATCCGAGGAGGTCACGATCCCGGTGACCGTTACGACCTGATTCAAAAAGACGGGAATCCCGGTATTGTCGTTGATCCTTATGTCCGATATGGTATAGTTCTGGTCTATGCTGACCTGAAAATCGCTGACCAGGGGGAAGTGGTCACTGACAGATTCTGTATCATCTGATTGTAATTGATACATATTCAGGGAATCAACCGGCAGTGCGTTTGTATACAGGACAAAGCTGTTTTTCAGATCCAAAACCGATCCGGAGTAAAGCGTCACATCCAGCCGCCCCTTAGCATAACTGCCGGGATAGGTCCCGACACCCTGGGTAAATGCCATGGGTAAACCGGTCACGTAAGGCATGGCATCCTCAAAAACTGAATTATCCCAGTCCGGAGTAAAATCCGGTCCGAAGCGTGCTTCATCATCGATATCACCTGTTAAAAGGGTTGTCCATTGATGAGGGTTCCCAACCAGATTCATATCCCCAAGGATGAGAATAGGTGTATTTTCGGGAAGGGTCAGATTCCCGCCGGGAGCTTTTGCATCCCGGATAAAAGCGGCAATCGCGTCAATTTCATCGGAACGATAGGCATCGTTACTGGAACAGCAAGGGGGATGGCCTACAATAACCAGTGCATTGGCCTGGTAGTCCGGACGTAAATCAAGATAGAACGCCCCGTTTCCATATCCTCCGCAGGCATATTGCCCCAGGATGGTGTACCGGGTGGCGAGAAAATTATCATAGACATGGGCCGCATTCCAGGATTTTCCCTGGGGTGAGGGGAGGATTGCTTCCAGCCGGGCAGATAAATCCTCATCGGAATGGTTATAAATTTCAGAAAAACCGATAATATCAGGATTTATCACTCCATACAGGCGTTCATAGGCTGAGAGGTTTTCCGATTCAAAAAAGCCGTCGAATTCCACATTGTGGCTCAGCGTCCGCAGATAATCTGCATTTTTCTTTTGAAGGGAATATGCGGGGAGAGGTTCCGGAGCTTCTGAAGCAAAGGTATATGTGACGGCCGATGTTTTCGATGCATGTAGTGAAGAGACCGATTCATCCTTCATCAAAAACCGTACGGACGGGGCTGTAAAAACAGGCTGACCAGAAGGACTTTCCGTGTGCCGGCTGATGCTGAATTCATACTCATCGGACCAGACCGTCGGTGCCGTCACCATGAAAAGGTCCGAAAAGGAAATACTTGTATTTGAACTCAGGTGCATCACACCGGACCGCTGATTAAAGGTAAACTCGATGTCAGCGCCGATACCGTCCACAGACAGGCCGGTTGAACTGTTATTGTCCGTATCCACATAGAGTTTGAGGGCATAATCTTCCTGAAGGGAAAAGGTCTCGGCTGTTTTAAAATAGATAAAAAGGAAATTATCATCATTGGAAGCTTTGAGGGTTTGGAATGTCACATTACCGTCGCTATCCGTTGCGGACGAGGTCCACAGATCAGCCTGGCCGGACCAGTCGTCAAAACGTCCGTCTATGAGAATCCTTGGACTTGCAGCCAGAAGCATCTGGCAGGTTCCCAGAATAAGCATTGCAGTAAATCTTTTTTTAACACCATTCGGAATATGCATAAAGTCCCCCTTTTTATTTACCGGACAGAGAATACGTAACAAGAACAAAAATGAACGACAAAAGCTCTGTAAAATTGGTTATGAGCGTCCGGATGAGTGTATTTTCCTTTACATTTCAGTTGAATTCTTTATACATGTAATTTATAAACAACCCGGACTGAAACAAAAACATAGTCATTTTCCTGTGTGGAAAATAGGGGCGAAAAATGATATACCGGTGAACAACAATATTGAGACGAAAAAATTTTCGCCCCTGCGACGGCCGCGGGGTACATCTAAAACCATAGGGTCCATCATTCGCGGGTTTAAAATCGGGGTGACCCAATGGTTCCGGCAAAACACGGATACATACGTGGTGTGGCAACGCAATTATTACGAACACATTATCCGTAACGATAATGAATTGAACAGAATCCGGAAATACATTATAAACAATCCTGTACATTGGAAAAACGATAAACATTTCAGGGTTTAATATTTCTCCGTGTATTTATCCTCATAAACCAACATGATTTTTTTATCATTGTTTGCTTATTCCCTGTAATTAGTGCCATTTTCTTCCTGTAAAAAGCACCATAATGATCCTACCCACAAAACAACACAAGAAAAAATAGCGGACATCGCTACCCCCCCTTCGTCCCATCGTCCCTTCGCGCTCCGCGGGAGGAAAAAATTCTTCATTCTTCATTCAATTCGGCATTCAAAATTTAGAATTTAGAATTAAAAAAAGCCCCGCAGAGATGCAGGGCTTTTTTTTTACGTGGCTCCGGCCGGAATCGAACCAGCGACACAGGGATTTTCAGTCCCCTGCTCTACCGACTGAGCTACAGAGCCACTCGCGTGAAATCATTCTCAAAAAGCGTGGCAATTTAGAGAAGTCTTGCCTTATCAGTCAAGAAGTTTCTAAGTCGAAAGTTATAAAGTCGGCAGTCGGCAGTTGTCAGCCGGCAGTCATCAGTCATCAGTCATCAGTCGACAGGGATGGTCATTGGGCCACTCGTCACGCGTCACGCGTTACGCGTCACTTTTTTAGTCAGCAGTCGGCAGTTGTCAGCCGGCAGTCATCAGTCATCAGTCATCAGTCGACAGGATTGGTCAATTGGGCCACTCGTCACGCGTCACGCGTCACTTTTTTAGTCAGCAGTCGGCAGTAGTCAGTGAACGCAGAAACGCAGAGGGAGATTGGTTTGATTCATACACCAGGAGCGAAGCGACGCAAACTTCCAGCCTCCAACTTCTAACTTCTTAAAAATCAACGATTTAAAACCGAGATTATAAGAGAAACAGGATATATGATTTCGCTTAGATGACTCCCCCCACCCCGAGGGGTAAAATACACCGAAATCGAGGGCAATGCAAGATAATATTATAAATTATATATCCTAATGTATGAATATTATTTATTCAATATTCCTTAGGCTGAAGTCCAGGGCTATGATCAATTCTACCTGCCAACCGGGCTAAAGTCCGGCAGTGCTCTTTCACCCTCGCACATTGTTACTCGTCACTCGTCACAAAATATGTAATCGAAGAACATGTTTCCGGCTGAAACAGGGATTTTAGCCAGGAGATTTTCCCTACAATCAATCCCCGAATGGGTGAATTGCGCTTATGGATTTTTTCACTGAGGAGGGAGATATAAAAACTGTCCAAATGCATACGGCGCCGGGATATAATCCTGAGTCCGTGGGATGACATGACCTGCTCCATGGCTTCAGGCGTAAAATGATACAGGTGTCTCGGCGGATCCCAGGCAGCCCAGTACTTACCGTAAAACCCGGCATCGTAACTGAGGTAATTCGGCACGGCCACAACCAGAATCCCGGACGGTTTCAAAAGGCACTTCAGGCAATCCAAGGTTCCATGCAAATCATGAATATGTTCCAGTACATGCCACAGTGTAATAACATCGAAGGATTTTTCCGGCAGCCTTAATAAATCCTCCCGGGGTAAAATCGTAAGGCCGAAATGTTCTTTTGCCCGTTTCCGTGCTCTTTCATCAGGTTCCACGCCGGTCACATCCCACCCGGCCTGTTGCATGGTATGTAGAAAGTGTCCCGTTGCCGCCCCAAAATCCAGCAACTTCCCTTTTTTTAAACCGCTTGCTTTTTCAATTCGGCGACGTTTGGAACGGAGGGTTTCTTTCCGGGCCAGGCGGTACAACCGGTTGATGAGACCTTTTTTGGTATCGGTGTGGGAAATATAGGCTTCGGACTGATAATAGGCTGGGAGTTCATCCTCCCGGGGAAAAGGCTGGATAAAACGGCCGGTACAACGTGGACACTCCATGAGTGTGAACCAGTTCTGAGTCACCAGCCAGTCCTGAACCCGCATAACATCAAAACTTTCAGGATTGCCGCAGAGGGGACATTCGATCCGGGTGAGGGGTTGGGTGGGTGTGTGGGTCATTTCACAATCACTCTGGCCACTTTGCCATCCATGGTTGTCACCACCAGATCATCATCGCTCCGGGGGAAGACGGGATTCACCAAAGCCGTACTGAGCCGGTGTTTCCAGAGAATTTTGCCCGTCAGGGGATCCATGGCGTGGATTTCTCCCCGCTGGGTAGGATAAAAAAGCACGCCGTCTTTTTCAACCGGCGGCGCCATGCCGATATCATACCCGAAACCGCCGAAAGTTTTCCACAGGGTGACCGGTTCCTTGGCCGTGGCATCCATACACGCCACCGAATCCTGCATGGTCCGGGCATAGACCCGGGTTTTATCTTCCGAGATTCCGATGCTTTCCCGTACCATGTGTTCAGCAGTCCGCCAGATCACCTCTCCGGTTTTTTCATCCAGGGCCGTCATCACCCGGTCCGGTGCTACAATAAAGACCACTCCGTTGGATACAACCGGCTGGCATACGGCCGGTGAATAGAGAACACCGGCCATGGGTCCGGCCCATTTCCAATCCAGCTTGCCAGTAAAACGATCCAGCGCGTACAAATAACGGTCCCAAGCGCCGACTATCACGTGTTCCCGGGTGACGGCCGGTGTGGCTTCAATATATTGTTTCACCCCATCGTAGATCCAGTTTACAGTCCCGTCGGATATACTGATACAACGGATTTTCCCGTCACTGCCACCGATATAGGCATTCCCGTCCCTGACGGCGGCAGACGAGACAAAGGGCATATCCCCTTTCACTTTCCACAATTCTTTGCCTTTCCTCAGGTGGATGCCGTACACGCAGGAGTCGGCTGATGCCACAATCACCACACTGCCTTCGATAACGGGTGTCCCCAAAACGGGCCCGCCCGTATGGAAACGCCACAACTCTTTCCCGTTCCGCCGTTTCAGAGCCACCACATCTCCATTATTGAGTCCGACAATCACTTGGGAATAGGTAACCGCCGGTCCGCCGGCAATCAGGGAGTGCAATTCCTTCGTCCACAGCGCTTCCACCTCCGGATATTTTTCATTCACGGAATAATCCGCCGGTTCTATCGGTTCATAATCGGTTTCCCGTTCATCCCGGAGTGCCATGGCATGCCAGGGTGCTTTCAGTTCACCACCGGTGATTTTTTCCTGCACAATGAGAGAATCATCCGTCAGGGTGACGATGTTGTATCCTCCCTCATCATTGCGGGCCAGGGTGGACCGGCCCAGGATTCCCGGAATGCCGCCATAATTTGCCACGGCATTACGATGGTGATGTCCGTGCATGATGGCCTGCACATTTTTCGTCCGGAGAATCGCGAGGATATCCCGATAGTTGCGGACCGATGAATCGATGGGATAGTGGGTAATAACAATTATTTTTTCGTTCTCGCCGGCATTCTTCATTTGTTCCCGGAGCCAACGAACATCCTTCGGGGCCACAAAGCCATCCCCCATGCGGAGGAGGGGACCCTGATGAAAACCGATGAAGCGGAAATCGCCGAATGTTTCGTTAAAACGGTCATATCCGAACACGTGGAGATACTCTTCCCCGCCGCTGTAGGTCCATTTATATTCATGGTTTCCGGGAATAGCCAGGTAGCGAAGAGACAAACTGTCCAGAATCTTTTTTGCACGTGCAATGTGACCGGGCAAATCATAATCGGTCAGATCACCTGACACAATGACAAAATCCAGATCATCCCGGCTGTTAATATCACGGACTGCCCGGGCCAGATCCCGCTGGGCGGATGCACTGCTGGTATGAAGATCAGATATCCAGGCAAAGCGGAGTGTATCTCCGGCAAAGATGCATGTAGATAGCAGAAGGAGTAATAGAAGAATGCGTTTCATAACTTTTCTCCAATTTTTTATGAAGTTTCCCTTTCCTTTAAAGCAAAAATTCTCCCTATTTAATCAATATCATCCGCCGGACCGACTTAAAATCCCCGGCTTGCATGGCAATCAAATAGAGCCCGGAAGCATATCGTGAACCATCGAATGTAACCTCATGGACTCCGGGGTAGCGGATTCCGTTCACCAGTTTGGTGACAAGGGCACCCCGGACATCGTACACGGCCAGGCGGACATGCTGCTGTTCGGGAACATCAAAACGGATGGTAGTCAGGGGATTAAAGGGGTTCGGATAATTTCCGTGGAGAGCAAATTCCCGGGGAATACCGGGAACTTTCACGGAAGTGACCGGCTTGACTGTGAGAACGAAGGCCGTAGTATCGGTCAGTTCACCCACGCCCATATCCCGGACTATAATCCGGATGTTAGCCTGTCCGGCAAAGGTCTCGGCAGTTCGTATGTAGATCCGGTCTCCGGAGTTGTGCCCCATAATCCGGAACCACACATCAGCTGTATCGGACTCACAGATAAAACGGTGAGTATCACCCGGGTTCGGATCCTCATAAAAGATAAAAAGACGCAGGCTTTTGCCCTGTTCCACCGAAGTATCGGGAACGCTCTCGATCACCGGCGGCTGATTCGGCGGTGCCTGTCCGGGTGTTTTTTTCACCAGGCGGAAATCATCCAGCCAGATTATGCCCGATTCGGCACTGTTTTCCGTTCGAGTCATCTGAAAACTTTCCAGTGTATAGGAGGAGCCATCCATGAGCCCGTTTCCGATCCATTCCCCAATTTGAGAAGGGTCGCCCAAATCCCATTCCAGAAGTTTCCAGCCGATCCAGTCAATGGTATCCCATTTTGAGACTTCCGCAATGTCCGATCCGCCGTTTTCGTAAAGTGAAAAACGGAAAAGGTTCAAGCTGCTGTCACCATAGACAAAAGCCTGAAGAGTCCAGCTGGTATCGATGGGGACTTGAGTAGGCGGACTGTAGGCAATATGGTCCCGGAGGAGCCAGCCTTCGGTGGATTCCATATCCCACTGGTATGTCAGGCGCCCGGATCGTCGGTCATTCTCTTCATAGGCCGAACCGGGAAGATAATTATCCTCCGATGAGTTGTTAAAGGAAGATCCGGCAGGCAATACCCCATGGGTTGTGCCGGAAAAGGTAGGATCCTTCCAATCCCCCTCTCCCATAAAATCATCCAGTATTTTATGTTCGTGATAGTAATAATCTTTTGTGTTGCAGGTGAGGGTGACAGGCTCATCGATTGCATTGCCCAGTGTATCGGCAACACCGGAATTGAGGGTCACGGTGACGGGAGCGTTGGAGACAAGCCTGGAATAGGCGCGGACACTGACGACGGTTCCCCCTTTCCATGGGGTCAGGACGGCATCTTTTGAAATGTTGATTCCGTCTGTCGTGACTGTAATCCGTTCCGGACTTACCGTGGCAGGATCCAGTTCTTCATTGAAAAAGAAGGCCACCGGTTCCGTTAAATCAATGAGGGGAATATAACCGGACGGGTGTGTACTGATGAGGACAGGCGGTGTATCATCCCGGAGGTCGGTCCGGAAGCTGATTTGCCAGGCATCCCCGCCGGTCCGGTCTCCGTTGCCGTCCAGGAGGATACCGGCCGCATCGGTGATATCTCCGGGGAGTGTGAGAGTATATTCCGCATCATTCTCCAGATTGGAGGTAAAAGAAAGAGTCACTTTCCTGCCTCCGGAGATCCAGTTCGGGCGATCCCATCTGAAATTCATAGCCGGAGGTTCCGGTTGAATTGAAATTTTTTCCTCAAAAACCACCGGTGCCATCCGTTTTGAAAACTCAAATTCAATTATTGTGTTGATGGATACCGTATCTCCGTCAGTCACTGAACAATATTCTACAACGGGGGGATAGGATATGATGGAATCGGTATAGACGATTTCCGAAGGCGGGGACGGATTCCAAAAGCGGTTATAGGCAATGCCGTAATAACCGTATCTGCCGGAAAACAGCTGGGTTCCGTCAAAAAATTCCTGAATGGTGAAAGGCGCCGGGGCAAAGGTCATTCCCACAATTTCATCCACATCGGGATTGGGGATGTCGGATTCTGTCCGATAAATCACGAGCCAGTAGGGGTCGGTAATACTTTCGGGCAAATCAAATGACACGGAATAGTTCATTTCACCCTGTTTGGTCAGGAGTATCAGAGGCAAATATTCCGGAGCATCTGCCGAGATAAAGCTGAGGGGTTTCATGCGGGTCCGGCGGCTGAAAAAAGTTTCGCCTGCCTCTTCCCAGTAGAGCATATCCTGCCAGCTCCCGTAGCTGAAAAACTGAAAGCCGTCCACCCAATCCAGCTGCCGACATGCATTCACCACGCCGGGGTGATTATTCCAGGCCGTTCCAAAATTATAACTTCCCGGTCCTACAGAATAAAATCGCCCTGCGGCAATTCCCGGCTGGATTTCCGGTTCCCAGTCCGTAGTCAGAGCCGTGACAAAACCGTCGCCGGTTGTCCAGTGGTAGTGCATGGGGGTCAGTTGATCCACCCAGCCTTCATTGAACCATTTCGCCGCATCCTGATAGACGGAATAGTAGCCGGACCACTTTTTATAGCGTCCCAGAGCAGCCACGCTCACTCTCACCCAGGGTTTGACGGCCTGCACCGAATCGTGGAACATTTCCATAAAAAGGTCCAGGCTGTGACGCCAGTAGCTTTCCCAGGAACTATAAGGCACCCCGGGGAGACTGTCCGGCACACCACCGCTGTAAGGGTGTTCAATATCGTAAAGGTAGCGCGATCCTTTGGCCATCCCCTCTATGATTTCCGGCGAAAAATTGCCGTCAAAAGGTTCCTCACTCCCCAGGCTCACCGTTTTGCTGCTGTATTCATTCCAGCGGATGTAATCAAAATGGAGACCGTCGATATCGTAACGATTAACAATATCCATGGCAACATCCCGGGTATATTCCCGCACGGCTTCGAGTCCGGGGGAAAGACAGTAATTATCGGGCATGGGATTGCCATCTGCATCCCGACAAACCCATTCGGGGTGTTCGGCAGCCGGAGTTCCGGGACGTGAGCTGGAGGTATGAAAGGCGTTAAACCAGGCATGAATTTCAATGCCCCGCTTATGGGCTTCCTGAATGGCATATTCCAATGGATCATAACCGGGATCTTTATAGCCCAGGTAATAACCCCAGGGTTCGAAAGGTGAATTGTAATAGGATGTCCCTGCCTGGCGGACCTGCCAGAGCACCGCATTCATATTGGCTTTTTTATGATTATCGAGAATCTGGCGGGTTCTGGCTTTCAATTGCTCTGTGCTCAGGTTTCCGCTGTAGGCATTCCAGGTAATAACCCACGTCGCCCGGAATTCCTCATTCACCGGTTCCTGTGAAAAAAGAAGGGCTAAAGGCAATAACAATATATAAAATCGTGAAAACCGACGCATGGTTGCGCTCTCCTGTCATTTCGTACAGTTTAGTTTCTAAATAACGTTTAAAAATAACACAAAAAAGTTTAATAAACACGAGTGATTCAGGTGGAGAGGTAAAAAAGGATGTTTTTTAAACCGGGAAAAGATTACTCATTCAAAATGGTCCGGCTCCTGAAACCTTCGCCCTGGAGAATAGCCACATTGGAAATAATCATAAAGGCATTGGGGTCAATCTGGCGGACAATCCGACGGATTTCTTCCACCTGGCGGGTTGCCACCACGGTGTAGAGGGTTTTCCGTTCCTTATCAGTATACATCCCGTGGGAATCGAGTCCCGTCACCCCCCGGTGGACTTCCTGCATGATATGCCGGGCAATATCGTCCCAGGCGTCACTGATGATCATGATGGCCTTTTCAGACATGAGTCCTTCCACCATGATATCCACCACTTTTGAACTGAGAGCCAGAGAGATGAGGCAGAAAAGGACCAGTTCCACATCCTGAAAAACGAATCCCGTAAGGATGATAATGCCCGTATCCACAATCATAAAAGACCAGCCCAGGCTGATATGGAAGAATTTATTGATAATCCGGGCCACAATATCGCTGCCGCCTGTGGTTCCCCGGCCGCGGAAGATAATACCCAGTCCAGCTCCCAGGATAACGCCGCCATAGACAGTTGCCAGCAGTTTGTTGTCCGTCAGAGCACCCCAGCCCAATCCTTTATCGATCAAATCGGAAAAAGTGGAAGATGCCACAATGCCTGTTACGGTTTTAAGGCCGAACTTTTTTCCAAAGAAATAAAGTCCCATGAGGAAGAGGGGAATATTGATCACCAACATGGTAAGGCCGGCAGGAATGTGGTAGGTATGATAGAGGATGGTGGCAATGCCCGACACGCCGCCGGCATTGACTTTATTGGGAATCAGAAAGAGCATAAAGGCCACGGCCATAAGCAAAGCCCCCACCAGGATCATGATATAATCCTGAATGGTCTTGCGTAAAATCAGTTCTTTCTCTGTCATGATATCTCCTCCCTCTGCCTGCATTTCAAAGACGCATAATTTATTGAATATTTACGGCGAGTCAAACAGAAGCCGGGTGAAAAATCCGGTTTATTGAAGGGATTTAAAAGGAGGGGATTCCGGAAGGGTCAGGATGTAAGATAAAGGACCGAAAAAAAGTGGAAGAGGGTCCCGGCCAAAACGAAAAGATGCCATATCGGATGGGTCCAGGCAACACGTTTCATGCGGTAGAAAATAAATCCCACGGTGTAGAAAACACCGCCGACAATCAGGTAAACCAGGCTTTTATGGGAGAGCAGGCGGAAGAGATCGGGACCGGCGATAAGGATAAGCCATCCCATGGCCAGGTAGATCCAGGTCGATGCGGTATGATATTTATCCAGGTAGATAGTTTTCAGCACCACGCCTACGACAGTAATTCCCCAGACCAGACCAAATATTACCCATCCCCGGGTACCCCTGAGTACCGTCAGGGTATAGGGTGTATAGGTCCCGGCAATCAGGACGAAAATCGCGGAATGATCCAGGCGGGCAAACACGTTCCGGGCACCAGCCCAGGGCAGACTGTGGTAAAGGGTGGACATGAGATAGAGCAAGATCATACTGGCACCAAATATGGTATAGCTGATCACATGCCAGGTTGTGCCTTCCCGAACTGCTTTTTCAATCAAAATCACCAGTGCCGCAATGCTCAGCAGCACGCCGATGCCGTGGGTGATAGCATTGGCAATCTCTTCGGAGGTGGAATAATCCATGAGGAATTTCCGGGTGGATTTTTTCATTGGAATCCTTCTTTTTAATGTAATTAATTTAACTATTTGCAGGAAGAATTAAAAGAGTTCAGAATGCTGAGTCGGCAGT
>JAGGVO010000009.1 GCA_021157965.1 Candidatus Neomarinimicrobiota bacterium | reverse complement strand
TTGCTGGTCCTGATTCTTCTGCGATGAGATTTGGGAAAGTCATACACCGTCAGGGCTTCGTCTATGTTATCCTGAAGCCGGTCACAGAACGCCGGTGCTTTGTCTGCATAGGTTTTACAGCCTGTCTCTGTCTTTGTCCGGGCCTCTTCTTTGCTGGAGGAATCTGCAACTCCAGCGGTCCAACACTGCTGTTGAATCGTTTGGGTTTAAATCCGTTGGCGTGACCCCGCCGTGCTTCTGTTCGCTCATAAGGGTGGGCACGGAGAACCTCACTTCGTTCCAAAAGCATCGCCTGATTATAAAGCATCTCCAGGCTTTCCCGAAACTTTTCCGGCCCGTATTCAATTAAGAGTTTTATTACATCTTCAATCATCGTACTTTTTTCCAGGCTCATTGTTTTTCCTTTCATTTGTTTGTTACCTGAATTTGAAAAACTTTGAGCCTTTTTCAGAAAGAAAATTACACTACCGAAATTAGAATTTAGCGTCGCTTCGCTCCGGTATATCAATATCAATCATCCAATCATCCAATCAAATCAATCAATCCTCTGTGAAATATCCCGGTAACCGGATCCCATTTCACAGGGCAGACAATCGAATCAATCATCCAATCAATTTCTCACTACTGTCGACTATTGACTGTTGACTGACGACTGTCCACTGCCAACTGTCGACTAACAGCTGTCGACTGTCGACTGTCCACTGCTGACTAATGACTGCCGACTGAGAACAGTGAGCGCAGCGAGCCTCAACTCAGCACTCATAACTCAACACTCGGCACTCCCACATATATAATCGCCGCAATAATCATGACACCCGTAAACCCTGCTTCTACCGCCAGGATTGATGCCAGTACACTGCTGATCACGGACAGACACCCGTTGATTCCCCAGGCCCATGAGATATCTGCCGGATTGGTCTGATTCAGTCGTTTGAGTCCAAGTGGAAAAGGCATTCCCATGAGAAAAGCCACAGGTCCCACAAAAAGAAGACTGATAAAAATTTTCAGGACAAAGGGGTAATGGATCACGGCTTTTAAAAGGGGAGTCAGACCGAACGCCAAGAGGAGGAGAAGGACGGAAATTCCTGTACAGACATACGTGATTGTTTGCCGGTTGCTTTCCAGTTGGCCGGACAGATAACTGCCGGCTCCGGAAAAGATGAGCATTCCGCTGATGACGGCAGATGCGGCATAAAGAGGATTTCCGAAAAAGAGAATAAACCGCTGAATCAATACAATTTCCACGAACATAAAGGCCAGTCCCAATCCGGAAAAATAAAGGAGCGTCTGCTTTGAATGGAATATACCCGGCTGATGAAAAATCAGAGGGACCACGATCAGGATGATGGCGATGAGTGTTACTACGATAAACGTGAGAATGAGAATCAGATATCCCAGCTCCAGAAAAGGGAGTGTATCTCTGGACAGATAATCCATGATTTTATGAATTCGCCGTGGCTTTAAGAATTGAGAAAAGTAGGGACGGTTTTCCCGGGCTGGTTGTATGCGGAATGGATATTCTTCTGAGAAAGCGGTTTCGTTATTGCTTAAAATCGCTTCCACGGCGTGAAAAAAGGATGAATCCTGCAACTGATGATGGGTGAGAGAAGACGAAGATGTATGATCAGCGGGTAAAAGAACCACATCAAAATTCAGGGAATCGGAAAAGGTTTTTATTGTTTTAATTTCCCCGGGATTGAGTGGAGATTTTTTCATAAGAAATGTAATCATATTCCAGTTTCGGATCGCGGCAAGATGAGAAGATGGGTTTCCATGAGTGAGATCTTTAAGTGTGGTGAGGATTCTCAGAGGGTAGCGGGAGGGATAATCCATCCAGGTGGAGACACTGATCATGCCGTCGGGTTCCAGTCGTTGCCACATAGACTCAAAAGCTTCCAGCGTAAGGGAATAGTTTTCTTCAAGGGCATCGAGTCCGGAAGATCCGCCGAAAGTCCCCAAAACAGGGAGCTGAATCAGATCGAACGTTTCCCTTGTGGATAAAAGGTAAGTATATGCATCGGATATTTGCACGTTGACAAGGGGGGAAGTATAGGGAGTATTGTCTCTGTAAAATTCGTTTATGGCCAGAAGGATCCCTTCATTGCTTTCACAGGCGGTAATCCGTTTCGGATGATGGGAGAGGGCATGAGAAATCAAATCGCCTGTCCCGGCATTGAGGATGAGGATTTTTTTGGGATTCCTGAGTGTGTAAGGGAGATTCAGAGTGGACCATTCATAAAGATGAAGCTTATTCTCTGACGGTAACTCCGCCAGGGGACCCCTTTGATTGCCGTCGGAAAAAAGAACAGGCCGGGAGGGAATGGGATCCCGGTATTGCAGACTCATCCCCGGAGCATAGCGCAGAGAAGGGGACTTTACGATTTGTAAAAAACCGTAGGGAGTGGGTTTTTCATAGATGCATTGGGCTTCCGGGAGCTGAAGTGCCAAGCGAATACCTTTAAACTGGGACGGAGAGGGTTTGGGAAAGGAGAAAAAAATCAGGAGGATTGTCAGTAAGGTGAATCCTCCGGTGCCATAGAGAAGCCGTGAAGCCTGTTTTTGGGGATATAAGAATCCGGCTGCAAGGGGAATGACAGCCAAAAGGACGGGTATGTGATGGGGATCGAAACGGGATAAGAGAAAGAGTACGAATAAGCCTCCGATACCCGAGCCGGCCAGGTTAGAGGCATAAAGCGTACTGACGGATTTTACCCGGATGGTAAAAAGCATGCCAATGGACAGTCCGCCGAAAAAAAAGGGAAGAAACAATAGAAGGGCTGTGATGACAAAGCGGAGTATATGTTCTCCGCCGGTTAAGAGAAGGTATGAATCAAAACGGATTGTTTCTGTTTGTGAAAGGGGAAAGGCAAGTGCCATTGAAAATGCACAGAGTATCATCAAGAGGGGAATGATGACAGCCTGCCGGTCTGTCAGCCATCTTCTGAATAGCGTCAGGACGGTTCCTCCGGCTCCAAATCCCAGGAGTGCCAGGGAAATCGTCATGGAGGCAAAATGATCCCACTGGATCAGGGAAAAAGCGTTCATCAGGGCTATTTGGCAGGCGATAATCGCTCCTGAAAGGAGTCCGAGAGCGGTATTCCTGCGGTAAGATGTAACATTCATCGGGTTTCCCGGGTCAGGGGGACAAAACGGACGGGAAAGAGGGAAGTTGTCCGGACAGATTCTCCTTTCTTTTCAACCAGCATCAGGTTCTGAATCATAAAAGGAGAACCGACCGGAATGATCATTTTTCCATCCGGTTTCAATTGCTTGATCAGAGGCGGGGGGATATGTTCCGCAGCAGCAGTGACCACAATAGCATCAAAAGGGGCTTTCGATTCCCAACCGTAATACCCGTCTGAATGGCGGACCACAACATTACCATACCCGTTTACCTCCAAAGTCGACCGGGCCTTGTTTGCCAATTCCTTGACGATTTCTATGGTAAAGACCGAATCCACAATTTCCGCCAAGACCGCTGCCTGATAGCCGGACCCTGTTCCGATTTCCAGAATGCGGTACTTCGGCCCGGGATCAATAATCTGTGTCATATAAGCCACGATGTAAGGCTGGGAGATTGTCTGTCCATATCCAATGGGAAGCGGTCTGTCATCGTATGCATGACGTCTCTGCTTATCCGGTACGAACCTGTGCCTCGGGACACTCTTCATAGCATTTAAAACTGTTTTGTTTTTAATATCCCTGCCTTCAAGCTGATACCGGATCATCCGTTCCCGGGCCTTGTTGTAATCCTCTCCGAATAAAAAAAACTGACACATCAAAAGGCAAAAAAGAATCCGAATTTTCATGGCGATTCCTTTGGTTTGCATTAGAATTCAGGGATTTTTTATGAGAATGTCAAGAGAAGCTTAAGATAAAGCCCTGTAAAATCTCAGGAGTGAATTTTTATTCATCTTTTATCAGAGATCATGTAGATTCAGGGTGCAAAACACGGAGACAATGAGGGATATGCGGTCCGGGGGCGCACAACCAATAACCCGCAACCAGGTGAGCACTTCATGAAAATAACTATCATAACGACGGGTGGGACGATTGAGAAAACCTATAATGAACAAGATGGGTCTTTGAAGAATTACAGTTCGATCCTGACTAAAATCCTGGACTCTCTCCGCCTGCCCGACCTGGAAATCCAGCAAAGAAACATTATCTTCAAAGATTCCCTGGATATGACTGACGAGGATCGGGATCTGGTACTGCGACTAACGCGGATGGAGATGAAAAATGCTGATGCCGTGATCATTCTCCATGGGACCGATACTCTGGAAAAGACGGGAGAACTTTTTTACAACGAGATTAAAGAACCTCTTTGTCCGATTATTTTCACCGGGGCTATGCGTCCTTATGAATTTAGGGACAGTGATGCCGTACAAAATGTGACTGAAAGTCTGATTGCTGCCAGGCTCGTGGCGCCCGGTATCTATGTGGTGATGCATAACCGGATTCTACAATTTCCCGGGGTATATAAAGACAGGGCCCGACGGACTTTCAATACGAATTAGGTCAATTTACGTAACTGTTGTTTATAAATCTGACGAATGTGTCTTAAATCTTCATAGTATAACTGCGTGGAAAAATCCGGGAAGGTCCATTCAAACGGCCTGAAATCATGCCGTGTGAATTCCAGGGTGGGATCAGCGTAAATTCCGTTTTTTAACGGGATTTTTTGCCTGCCGTACTTAGCGGAAGCCAAAACAACTTTATCGGTATCCAGATAGCCGGGATCCAGATTGATGGTGCGTTGGGCGTCCAGACGATACATTTCTTCAACACGTCGTGCAAGAAGTTTAGTTTCTGCCAGCGAATCCGGAATGATCAACGTTTCAAAACTCAGTATGATCCGTGACAAAGGTGCACCCATCTCCTTTTCATAATAGTGGGTATGATCGAAAGGATAAACCGGACTCAGGTAATCCACCGGTGAAAAAATCCGGGAAAGATGGGGAATGAAAACAGCCGGATCTCCCTTTTCGTTGTACAATATCGCCATGATGAGTTTGACTGGTTTGAAAGAATGAATATCCATAATGAAAAGTACACTGAAATTTTATAAAAATAAAGGAATCAGCCGTTGATAAGCATAAAATAATTTGTTAACATATTGCACGGGAGGATATCAATCATCCATGACACTGTCCGGTAAAATGAATATCAGCAGGGAGGGACGAATACTCTCCCTTTCTGATGATATACGGGATTATTTCTCCGGGAAACTGCCTGTTTTTTTTCAAACTCTTGTGGACTGGAAAAAGAGTCCGTTCCGGAACTGGGATGAATGTCTGATGGACCTGTTCAGGGAGGGATCAGTTTATCTTTTTTTAAAGAAAGGGAAAACGAATCGGGTGTTATTTTTAGTATCCCTCAAAGCTAAAAGCGAAAAAAATGGCTCTCTCGGGTTGTTGCTGGAATATATACCTCATGAACGACAGTTGGAGATAGAACTCCGGCAACAGAAACGGTATAACCATGAGATTATTTCCACTGCAAATATCATGTTTATCAGGACAGATGCCAGGTACCGGATTAAGGATATGAATCCCTGGGCTGAAAAGGTATTGGATCTGCGAAAGCAGGAACGGTTGGATCAGAATATCCTGGATGTCCTTCAACTCAAAGCGTCCGATCGTCGTGAATTGCGAAATACGCTGAAGGAGAAAGGCCGTTACCAGGAACTGGAAATGCTGTACCGGACACCTAAAGGAGAGGAAAGATGGCTTTTGTGGAATGTGAAACTTCTGGTGGATTTCCAGTATGGCCAGTCTGTCCTTCTCTTTTTTGGTCATGACATCACGGAACGATGCCGCCTGGAAAAGCAGATGGCCCAAAGTGAAAAATTGTCCGCCCTGGGACAGTTGGCAGCGGGGATTGCCCATGATGTTTCAAAACCGATGGTATCCATCAGTTCTCTGGTGCAGATGCTGGAAGCCCAGGTCCGGGATGAATATGTTGAAAATGCTCTGAAAATGATTTCCCGTCAGGTGGAATACCTTTCGAAAACAGTGCGGCAACTTGTGGATCTCAGCCGTCCCCTCCAGGGGGAACGGGAAATTATTAACGTAAACGCCTTAATCCATGATGCCGTCCGGATTGTCCGCTTTGATTCAACCTTTAAGGATGTCCGGATTGTTGAGGAACTTACCCGGGATCCGGCTCCTGTTTCCTCTGCCTATGATCAGCTGTTGCAAGTATTTATTAATATTTTTTTAAATGCCGGCTTTGCCATACGTCAGTGTGAAACACCGGTACTTCGGATAAAGACGGCGGTCCGGGGTGATCAGATTACCATTGAAATTTCCGATAATGGTGAAGGTATTCCCCGGAAATATCTGGAACGTGTTTTTGAACCGTTTTTTACTACACGGTCAGGGAATCAGGGGACCGGACTTGGTTTATGGGTCTGTCACCACATCGTGACAGCTCTGGATGGAAAGATACATCTTGAAAGTGAAGAGGGTCGCGGGACAACGGTGAAGATTAATCTCCCGGTTCTCAAAGGAGATATACGTGGCATACAGAATTCTGCTGGTCGATGATGATCCCATTTTCAGGGAAGCCCTGATGACCATACTCCGGAAACGGGGATTTCTATGCGATCAGGCCGGTGACGGTAAAGAAGCCCTGTCCAAAATGGAAACGCGCATGCCGGATGTCGTGATCTCAGACATTGATATGCCCCGGATGGGCGGACTCGAGCTTATGAAAGAAGTCCGCCACAAAGCACCGGAAGTCTTTTTTATTATTGTTACGGCCTATGCCTCCATGGAAACGGCTATTGAAGCCCTTCGCCTGGGTGCCTTCGACTATATTATAAAGCCATTCAAGTTTGAAAGCCTGATTCTGAAGCTGAATAAGCTGATTGATCACAAAGAACTGATGCTGGAAAATGCACGACTCCGCCATGAGATTCATCAGCAATACGATTTTAATCATATTGTGGGTCAATCTCCTGCCATGATGCGATTGTTCACTTTGATTCGTCGCATATCGGACAGTGACAGCAATTTGTTTATTGTGGGCAAGCGGGGGACAGGCAAAGAGCTGATTGCCCGGACCATCCACTATCACAGTCCCCGAAAAAATGCACCCTTTCTTTCACTTAACTGCAATGCCTTTCCCGACAACAGGATTGACCATGAATTATTTGGGTACGAGGAGAAAGGGGGATATGTTTATCCCGGGTTGTTCCGGCAGGCGGATATGGGAACTCTGTATCTCGATGAAATAACCGACCTGCCTTTGAGCACCCAGCTCAAATTGCTCAGGGTTGTTGAACAAAAGGAAATTCTTCCGGGAGGTGTTTCCATTCCGGTCCGTGTGAATGTTCGCATTATGGCTGCAACAAACCAGGATCCCCTGAAAGAAATCGAATCGGGACGTTTCCGGGAAGATCTCTATTTCCGCCTTAATGTTATTCATGTTCCCGTCCCGTCCCTTGCTGAGCGGAAGGAAGATATCCCCCTGCTTATTGAATATTTTATCCGGAAACTGAATCAGTCCATGGGTAAGAATATCCGGGGGATGACGAAGGAGGCCCGGGAAATCCTTAAAAATTATGCCTGGCGGGGAGAAGTCCGTGAACTGGAAAATATTGTGGAACGAGCGATGATTTTTTCACGGAGTAATTTCCTGGATGTCCGTGAT
Source organism: Candidatus Neomarinimicrobiota bacterium (assembly GCA_021157965.1). Taxonomy (NCBI): domain Bacteria; kingdom Pseudomonadati; phylum Fidelibacterota; species Fidelibacterota bacterium. The sequence continues at coordinate 17,591 of JAGGVO010000009.1, read as the reverse complement.
TTGCCGGAGTATTTGACTCAAAAACCCAAACTGGAGGATCAGAATATCCCATTGGGACTTTCTTTGCATGAAGCAACAAAAAAATTTCAGTATATTTATATCAGAAACATGTTGGACAGGTTCAAAGGACATAAGGGTAAAACGGCCCGGGAATTGAAAATCAGCGAACCAACCTTGTACCGAAAACTGCAGGAAGGTGTGGATGGAAAGGAAGAATAATCGTAATGTTTTTATTGCTTCTTGGAATTAATCTTTCTATACTTTCGGGCTTTTTGAACATCGGGTGTGTAGCTCAGTTGGTAGAGCAGCGGCCTTTTAAGCCGTTGGCCGAAGGTTCGAATCCTTCCACACTCACACCAGCCTCGTGTGAGGCTTTTTTTATTGCTGTAATAATCAGAACGGAGTATATCTCATGAAAAACATGATAACGATTAAGCCAATCAGGGAAGTGGACAGAATTTGGCTTCCCGTATGGATTAGTCAGCGCTGGCGAACTGAAGCTCTGGTTTTTAGAGGGGAAAAGAATTTACCCGCAGAACTCCCCGGTTTTATTGCGTTTATGCATAAAATGCCCGTAGGCGTGATCACCTATCGTGTGAAAGACAATGCCTGCCAGATTATTTCACTGGATACCGTGGTCCATGGCAAGGGTATTGGTATTGCTCTCCTTGATAAGGTCCTGGAAGTGATGCGAAGTCAGAATATTCACCAGATAAAAATGCTGACAACAAACGATAATGTGAAGCGCATGGAATTTCTGGAGCAAAACGGCTTTAAGAAAATAAAAGTTTTTGAGGATGAGGTGGTCAAATACTCCCGGAAAGTAAAACCGGAAATTCAACCTTTCGGATACGAAAACCTTCCTATCCGGGATGAAATTGAATATCAACGTGATATTTAACATTCAGTGAGACAAAAGCTCTAATTCCTGGTCCATAAAAAATGGCTTTCGACTTTCTATTTTTTACTTTCGACTCAGCCCCTTTGAAAGACACTTACCGAATGTCGGGAGAATTTGAAAGGCATGACGGTTGCCGGATATTGTGGCCGGAATGGACGGATAACCGGCATCGGCTTTCATCACATATCCGTGTGGTTGAAATGTCTTACAACGATGCTTGGATTCGTGATTGCGGGCCAGGTTGTGCTGCCCGGTTCGGACTCTATTTCCCACGGGGTCTGGATGACCTGGTGGCCGGAAAAGTGTGTGATAGAGAGGATATAGATGTTTATGAGGCACCAATGGCGCTTGAGGGTGGATCGATTCATATCGATGCCCAGGGAACACTACTCACGACAGAGAAAGTATTCTCTGAATTACACAATAAATTCCCGGGAAAACCGATATTTTAAAATGAATCAGGATGTACACATGAATATACGAATTGTATGGATTTTACTTATTGGAATGCTTGTTTTCAATGGATGTGCAACAATAAATCCTTTTGTAAAGGAAAAAAAAAGACAAGAGGAAATCATTGTAAAAATCGACTCACTCTTTAATGATCCCATGTTTGATCATGCTTTCTGGGGTGTGCAAATCAAATCGGCCCATACGGGTAAGATCTGGTACGAAAAAAATGAAAACCGCATGTTTATGCCGGCCTCTAATAATAAAATTCCAACCTCGGCTGTTGCGTTAAGTCATTTCGGACCGGATTATCGTTTCACAAGCACGGTCTCCATGAACGGAGAAATCAGGGATTCCATTCTCTACGGCGATCTGATTGTTTTTAGTAACGGTGATCCGACTCTTTATGAACGTTTTTTCTTTGATTCCAGGGATGTTTTTAAAGAGTGGGCACGGCGTCTGAAGTCCATGGGAATCCGTGAGATTAGCGGTAGAATAATTGGAGATGATGATGCCTTTGACGACCAGCGAATTGGAAACGGTTGGAGTTTTGACTACCTGGATGTGTGGTACGCCGCAGAGATCAATGCACTTCAGTTTAATGAAAATTATGTGGATATCACCATAACACCACCCCTTGTGCCCAATGGTGAACTTTTGGTGGAACCCAATGTAGAGTCCTCTTACTTTACGATTGAAACCGACGTTGCCATCGGAGATACGGGAGAAACAAAAATCAGAGTGGATCGGGATTATGGGTCCAATAACATCCGGATAAGCGGGTATGCCCGCGCCGGCGATGAATCGGTTGTGTATTCACCGTCCGTCTTTAATCCGACACTTTTTTATGGCACCGCTCTGAAAGAAACACTTCTTCACGAGGGAATCTCTGTTCATGGAGCTGTTGTCGATTGTGATGATTTGGAGGATAAATCCTGGAAAGGCAGTGCGTTTGTACTCATTGTGCATCAATCACCGCCCTTTCGGGATATCCTGAAAGGACTCATGAAACGGAGTCAGAATCTCTATGCAGAGACCATGACACGGCTTCTGGGATATGATGTGTACGGTCTTGGCTCTTTTTTAAACGGGCGGAAAGTGGTTGAAACACAGTTGGAAGCGTGGGGGATTGATCCCGACAGTTATGTCTATGCTGACGGCTCCGGACTCAGTCGGTACAATTACTGGAGTCCGTCCCAGCTTGTGACGATCTTGGAAAGCATGTACCACTCCCCCTATTGGCCTGTGTGGTACGAAATTCAGTCTGTTGCAGGACTGGATGGGACATTAAGAAATCGGATGAAAGGTACTCCGGCTGAAGGGAATGTTCATGCAAAAACCGGAACTATTGCCAATACACGCGGACTGTCTGGTTATGTGACAACTCGGGACGGTGAATTACTGATTTTTTCATTCTTGATAAACGGACATCTTCTGCGTTCAAACGAAACGGATGTCATTACCGATAAAGTGCTGGAATTACTGTCGGAGATCGGGAATAGGGACTTGTGACTGATGAGTTAATAGTCGAAAGTCGTCAGTCGAAAGTTCCTGAAGATGGTTCTCCGTGTGCTCTCTCGCTATTTGAAACCGGTCCTTCAAAATGCCTTTTTCATTCAAATCAATTACCCAATCTAAGCTTTTTTCTCTGCACTTCTGTAATTCCCGCGGGAGGCCGGCAGAATACTTGTAGCTCAACATTGAGCACTTAAAACTCAAAAGGAACCATTATCCCAATAAAGCGTATATTGCGCAAAATAAGGAGGAAATCAATGAACAATCTGCGGCCTTATCATAATACTGCATATACGGGAAGCTCGGTCCGATCGGATGTTGTGGCCGAAGCCCAAAAGGAATTTGTCACAAAGGTCTTTGGATGGATGACAGCAGCACTGGTGGTGACCGGCGTGGTTGCCAAGGGTGTCTTTACATCTGAAGTTCTTCAGCAATTCATTTTTGGAACACCTTTTGTCTTTATCGGGCTCATTATTGCAGAGCTTGGACTAGTGGTTTATTTATCTGCAGCCATTAACCGAATGTCTGCTGCAACGGCAACCTGGGCATTTTTAGCTTATTCTGCGTTAAACGGACTTACGCTTTCGGTGATTTTTATGGCTTTTACCAGCGAATCTCTGGCATCCACATTTATTATCACTGCTGCCATGTTTGGAGCCATGGCTGCCTGGGGATATTTTACTAAAAAAGATCTGACAGGCATGGGGAGTCTGGCCTTTATGGGGCTTATCGGGATTTTGATTGCCTCGGTGGTAAATCTTTTTCTCAGAAGTGAAGGACTCTATTGGATTGTCAGTTATGTGGGAGTCTTGGTTTTTACGGGATTAACGGCTTATGACACCCAGCGGATTAAAGAGATGGCTGTTATGGGGGGATCCGACTCCGAATCCTATCAGAAAGTGGCAGTTTTAGGCGCCCTGAAACTTTATCTGGACTTTATCAATCTTTTTATCATGATGTTACGGATAATGGGACGGCGGCGCTGATTTATCCGCCGTTTCGTTATATTTTGCCTGACTTTTGACCGGTATGTCGTCCATTGTGCAAGATGATTTTTCTATTGACGATGACTGTGTGTATCTCCGGTGAATATTACTTGGAATTGACAAAAGTGGCGGTATCCGCCACGCTTTCAGTATCGAAAAGAACAATATCTTCAAAATAACCTGTTTTCAGCAGTCTGCGGTTTTTTAATCCCATCTGACAGGCCGACAGGAAGGTCATTTTCCGGACGGCTTTTTCAAGAGGAAAGAGCTTTCTCTCCCTAATCCCGGGGATGTGGATTTCTCAGACATGACAAATCCGACAATATTTATACCGTTTTTAATGATCAGATCCATAGATTCTCTTATCGTATCAGGATGGCTTTCTGACGTACTGATTTACCGTTATTTTTGGCGGATATGATATAAACCCCTGAAGGAACTTCTTTTCCGTCATCTTGTGTCCCGTTCCAGCGGAATGTGCGGGAGCCTGCCGGTAAAAATCCTTCAAACAGGGTTTTGATCAGATTTCCCCGGATATTATATATTTTTAACGTTGTTTTACCGGTTGTGGACGTTTGGAGCAAAATTGACGTTTCCGGATTGAACGGATTTGGATAAGGGGAATTCAATGTAAAGATTTCGGTTGTGTAAAGAGGTGAGGATATGTGAACCGGTATTCGGGTGATATCTGTCAGATGATGGGGGATCACTTCCACCTGATAGAGTGTATCCGTTTCATTGAAATAGTGCAGACAGATATTGTATTTTCCGGCTGCCAAGGGATAAAAGAAGAGGGAATCCGATGCTTCCAACGGAATAATCACACCCGGAAGGTTCAGGATTTCCACTGATTCAGGTATTTGTTCCAATGCCCTGAAATCACCGGTAATGCCTTCATTCACACGCTTGATGAAATTTAAAAGAGACCGTTTATGGTATTTCCAGAGTTCTCCAAGATGGGCTGCCGGATATTGTTTGGTATCACTGATTTCGATAGTTATTTCTTTGCACTTGTGATAGTCATTCATGTAATCCTGACGGCCCCCGTAAATCGGATACCAGTCCCAGCCGTTTGTGACACCTTCGTGAAATTCATCGAAATAATCTTCCGGAGCGTAAGACCGGACAGTATCTGCGTATTCCCGGCTGATTTTTATAAACCAGTTTGTCTCAGGATGCCGGTCGGGTGTGGAATCCCAGGGATAGTTTACGCATTCATTGCCGGCATGGAAATTGGCGGACAGGTGAATTTGATTGTTTTCGGCAAAAACCATCATGGCCAGGGTTTCCGGTTGTCGCGGCAGGGTATTGGGATTCGGCACATGAAGAGGATCTGGAAAATTTCGGTTTAAATCTTCTTCGTTGGCATTGTATCGGATACATCCATTTAGTGTGCTGTCACTGCTGTAATAAGCCCCGTCCGGATTGGCCAGGGGATTGATCCAAATCCGGGTTTCTTCCACGAGCTGCCATATATCCAATGAATCGGAATAAGCACTGAGCAGAGTGTCTATCAGCCGAAGCATCAGAATCGATGTGGCTGTTTCATCGCCGTGTATCTGGGCAGAATAGAAAAAACCGGGCTTCTCGTACTTTTCTTTCAGGTTTCCCGTAACCTCCGCAGCTAAAATCAATTTTCCACGGACCGAATGGCCCAGCGTATCTATATGGCAGATTTCCGGATACTCCTTTTCAAAGGAAGTCATCAATGCCAGATATGCCGGGTAGGTAGGATACTTTGACCAATGAACATCCCTGAGGTCAGCGTCTGTCATTTCCAGTCTTTTTGAATTCCTTTCAGGCGCCAAAATACGATAGGGGATGTTCATATCCAAAAAAGCTTTCCACTCCCGGTCATTGGCATAAGCTGTGATACTATCTGTGTCTACACGGTCAATACTGATTACATGAGATATTTGAGCCGGAAAATTACCCTCTCTGCTGAAACGAAAAGCTCGAATTTCAGCCAGCAACAAGCTGCCTGGGAATAAAAGCAGAAGCACAACACATAATTTAGTTTTCATGGTTATGAAGCGTGTCTTTCGGGATGCTTGGTACAGATAAGCTGTCTGCGCGCGTTGTATCCTGTAAAACCGGCATGGGAGATATCAGGCTGTCCCGGAAAAACTGTAGCTGTGTTTGAAGTCTTGCCTGATCTTCCAGACAGGCAATCACATCCCTCTGCAGAGAATCCAGATATTGCTGGTAATTTTTCAGCGCAACATCCACAGAATCTTTGAAAAGTACCCGGTCTTCCTGCAACGTTACGGCAAAGTCCGTCAGGCCTTCCATCAGACTGTTATAAGCTGTAATCAGGGAATCCTGGCGCCGGGCCAGTGTTTCCTGCTCTGTCATGACTTTTTCATGCCGTTTTTCAATTTCACGGAGATATTTTTCGGATGAAAATTTGATAATATCCATAATGGAAGATTCTACAATACTCAAATCCTGTCGGAGAAAATTCTGATGCTGGACTACGGTACGGATCTGTTGACTCAGTGAATCAAAACCTGTTTTCAGAGTTCCAAGTTGCTTTTGCAAAAAGAGAGCGGATTGTTTGTCGTCAGGGACATCCCGCAAATCTGTAAGAAAGAGTTCAAAATCCCGCTGTTCCACAAATTCGGCAAAAAGGGAATCCAGTGTAATATTCTGCCCGATGATCATGTCCTGCAGATAGCGTAACTGGGTGTCATTTTCCTGGTTTAATATCCGGATTTCCGCCCTCAGCTGGTCAATTTCGATATCTTTTTTATGAAGGAAATGCTGTGTGCTATCAAGAGCTGCCCGAAGAGAATCCACCGTCTGCTGCAATGTATTGATTTCTTTGTTTTGATTTGAAATCTGTGTGTAGAGGGTCAGTGTTTTCCGGTTCAGGTCCTCTTCTGTTATGAGTTGTCGTGATGCAGGCATAAAATCCCAGGTGGCACAGCCCTGGAGAAAAAAAACGAGTGTTGTTACCGTGAGCAGTTTGTTTGCGGTAAATTTCATGGCTTAATTTACGGCAAAGAGTAGGGAATAAAAAATGAACACTCAGGAAAAGATATTCAGCAAGGCTTACATATCATGAAATACGGGTGATATGGCGAAGGGGGAGTGTGATCAGGAATTCAGTTCCTTTTTTCTTCTCGCTGTTCACGCTGATGTTTCCCTGGTGGAGCAACACGATATGTTTTACAATGGAAAGACCCAAACCGGTGCCTCCGACCCGTCGAGACCGGGATTTATCCACTACATAAAAGCGTTCAAAGATTCTGTTCAGATCATCTGCGGGGATACCAATGCCCGTGTCGGAAATGGAAAAGTAAACCGATGTTTCATCCGCATGGGCTGATATGGTTACGGAACCTTTTTCCGTGTATTTTACAGCATTATCAATCAGGTTTACAAACAGTTGCTCCAGTTTGAACTCATCGGCTTCAAGGAATGGCAAGTGATTGGGAAGGTTCAGAATAAGTTCAAGGCCTTTGGCATCCATCCTTTGTTTGAATATGGAACTGACATTTTCAATGAGTTGAATGGGATTGAGGGTGTCGATTTTCAGTGTAAAATCCCGTTTTTCCATTTCGGACAGAATTAAAAGATCCTCCACAATATGGATGAGCCGGTCCGTGTTTCGTTTAATGATGTTCAAATACCGGGTTGTTTCGGGACTTTCATCCTCCAGGAGGGTTTCAATAAACCCTTTGATAGAAGTGAGGGGTGTTCGTAATTCATGAGAGACATTCGCAATAAAATCCCGCTTCATTTGCCGCAGATTTTTCAGCTCCGTTACATTGTGAAGAAGAACCACAATCTCTTTTCGGGTTTTAAGGCAATTCAGACTGCAAAGGTAAATTTGTCCATTCAGTTCTACTTCCCGGGTGTAATACCGGTTATCCTGGTTGACATGGTTAAGCAACGCTGTGAATTTTTCCGGTAAAACCTCTCCGATCGGGACATGTTTCAAATTATCGCGTCCGGCCAGCCGGGCAAAGCTGCTGTTATACAGGGAAATTTCACATTCAGGATTAAGCACAACTATAGCTTCCTGGATAGCTGATATGACAGTCCGGAGTTCTTCTTTCTGACGGTTTGTTTTGGCAAACAAACGGCTAATCTGTGCAGCCATTTCATCAAAATTATTTGCAAGAAAAGTGATCTCATTCTGAGGATTTTTCTGACAGGTGATATCCAGCGTTTCTTCAGCAATGCGGCGGGATGTGGTGACCAGTTCCTTGATGGGTTTGGAGAGATCCCGGGCGAAATAAAAGGCCAGGACCATGGCGATGGCAATGAAAATGAGGGTGATCATCAGATACCGGTTACGGAGTGTGGCAAGCAGTGTGTTGATATCTTCCAAAAAAAGACTCAGACGTAAAACGGCTGTAATATCGCCGTTATCAAAGAGCGGTATGGCAATATACAGCATCTCCGTTTGGATGGTTTTACTGAAACGGACACTTTTCCCGATTTGACCGTTGATGGATTCCATGATTTCCGGCCGGTTGCCGTGATTTTCCATGGCTGCAGGATCGGCTTCGGAATCAGCTAAAACAACACCGTCTTTTCGGATAACCGTGATTCGGGCGTTGATATGTTTCCCTTTCTCTTTGACAAATTTATTCAGACGGGAGAAATCCTCTTTTCGGATATAATCTAACACCTGGTCTTCCAGGGAAATCGCCAAATTTTCTAGAGAGACTGATAGGGTGTTGATATGATTTGTGCGAATAATGGAAAATGAAAAGAGGAAAATTACAATGGACAGAATAAGAATAATAATAACATAACGGCTGAAAACACGGTAAAAAATAGAATTCACTTATTCCTCAATTTTGTATCCGATACCCCGGAGATTACGGATATATTTACCTGCTGTTCCAAGTTTTTCACGGATGTGTTTAATATGAACATCGATGGTGCGGTCCAGAACCGCTTTTTCGTTTCCCCACAGTCTGTCCAGTATCTGATCGCGGCTGAAAACCATCCCTTTCCGCTCGCAGAGTATGGTGAGAATCCGAAATTCAGTGGGGGTGAGAGGGACGGGTTTATCTTTATAGGTTACCTGATATTTTTCAGTATCAATAAACACTTCATGATTAATGTTCAAAAGGGGAGTGTCTTGCGGGGAGATTCCCCGCCGTAAAACAGCCTTGACCCGGGCCACCAGCTCTTTGGGAGAAAAGGGTTTGGTCACATAATCATCCGCTCCCAATTCAAGTCCCAGTACAGTATCCGTTTCATCTCCCCGGGCTGTAAGCATGACCACCGGCATGTTGTTATGCCGGGGATCTCTGCGGATGTCGCGGCAAATGTCCAGACCATCCATATCCGGAAGCATCAGGTCTAAAATGGTCAGATCGGGAGTGTTGTTTTTTAAGTATTCGTAATAACTTTTGCCGTCGCTGAATGTTTCCACTTTAAAACCGGAGCGCTTTAAATGTAATGAAACCAGCTCCAGAATATCCGGTTCGTCATCGATAATGGCAATTTTTTCGTTCATGGCCGTTTCCCTTGTATCGTACAGCCTAAAATATTCCAAGCGGATATAAAATAAAAGCAGTAAATGGTTAAGAGATGATTAAGAAAAAGGGACTGACGATATGACAGTCCCTTTTTGATAGCAGTTTTCACAATAGACTATTTTAAAAACAACATTTTTCCTGCAGAGACCTGTTTCGGTGTTTCCACCCGGTAGATGTATTCACCGCTGGAAACTTCTTTGCCGGACTGATCACGGCCATTCCATTTCAGTTCATGGTATCCTGCAGAAAGTGTTTGACTTGAAAAGCGGCGGACCAGGGTGCCGTTGATGCTGTAAACGGACAGGGTAACCGGTTGCTCCTCAGGGATTGAGAAGGCAATGGTTGTTTCGGGATTGAAGGGATTGGGGTAATTTCCGTGGAGGGTGATGCTTTGAGGAATCTCAGAGAGGTTTTTTTCTACGGAGGATGCGGTTTTTGTGACGATACGCAATTCATCCAGGTATAAAACACCGGACGGATTGGCATCTTCATGCCATGTGAACTGGAAACTGTCCATACGAAGGGTGCCGTCCACCGAACCGTCACCGATCCATTCTCCGGTACCGTCATTGCTTATATCCCAACTGACAAGACGCCATCCGTACCAATCCACTTTAATCCACGGACTGACTTCATGTCCGGCATTGCCGGTAATATCATCGTCCACGGCAAAACGGAAGGAGATGTTGTTTCCCATGCCGTAAATATAGACCTGAAGCCGGTAACTGTTATCAAAGGTGAAAGATTGGGGATCCTGATACTCGCGGAGAAGGTGAGCATCAGCTGTTTCATCGAATTCATAACTCAATTTCATGGCGTGGGTGCTGTTCAGAATAGGGAGAACCTGTTCTGTTGTTTGTTCCACCACACCAGTTACCAGTCCAACGGTGGATCCACTGTATTTTGGTTCGTGCCATTTTGAGAAATTGGTCTCAAAATTATCTACTGTTTCTTTGGATGCATAGGCATAGCCGGTAGTAAAACGATATGCCCGTGTTCTGTCGAACATGTAATTCCCGAAAAGATCCTTCAATCCGCCCTGATACACATAGGTCCTGTAAATGGATTGGGGATTCAGCTCATTTGCAGGAGCCAGGGATATAACACTTCTGTTACCAATAATGTTGTGGATTACATCCACTTCGACAAAGTTGTTCTCAGTATAATTCTGGAGTTTCAGGTGATTGGTGTCGATGTTTTCATCTGCCAGGATTTCATCAAATACCAGATTGATCACTACGTCGGTTTCAATATTTTCGGCACTGATCAGAGGATACATATCATCCGAGGAGATGGAGGGGGGTGTAATATCCTCTGTACTGGTTGTAAAGGTCAGGGTGTAATCATCCCCGCCGATCCCATCTCCATTTCCATCCAGATTCAGTCCCCGGTTCCCCTGAGTATTTCCGCCAATAGTCAGCGTGTATTGCGTTTTAAAGGCCAGGGAATCGTCGGCAGCCCTTAGGGTCAGTACTCTCAATTCTGCATTCCATGAAAAGATCAGATTTTCAGCCGGGTTCAGGGAAAGGTTTTCCCTGACGGACGCCGTATCCATTTCATGACTGAAGTAAATGATTATGGGATCCCAGGCGGGATGGGACGCTTCATTTTGTGCCGGTGTTGAAGCAAGGACGACCGGCGGTTGGCTGGAGATGAGATTCACGTCTCTGTGGTTGAAAAAGGCATCCCCGATGACCACTTCCTGTGTGTCCGGATAAAAGTCTTCCGCTTCAACAACCAGAGTATAATTTCCCGGTGTCAGACTGTCAAAAAGGTAAAAACCGTTATTCTTATTGTCTCCGGTATAACTTTTGACAAGGGTTCCTTCCTGGTATAATAAAGCCGTAATATTATTCACCGGTTTTTTATTGTCACTGGTTCCGTTGATATAATAATAGGGGACTGTTTCCAGCGGATTCCGGACAATGCCTGACAAATTCCGGAAGGGGAAATCCGGCTGATCGTAGAGTTTCACAAAGGAGCGGGCAATGGCCCAGGATTCTTCACGGCGGTAATCCAGATTTTGAAGCCGCCAGGACTCCGGCACGTAGTCATGGAAGGATCCTTCCGATAAAGTGCCGGGCATATTGAGTCCACGCAAAACACCCAAACCGGACCGGTTTCCCTGTGAATCGGTCCAGCTGTAGAAACTCCAGTCCCCCCGAACATATTTGTTGGTGGTTCGGTGGGCTTTATAAATTTCAGTCCCCATAATCGGTGCCATTTCACCTGCCAGGGGATAGAGAGCCCCGGTAACGGTCATACCGTAATTTTCGGCTGTTGTCCCGGGATCCCAGCCCCTGTAAAGCATCAAGGTATAGTTCAATTCACCGTTAAATCCATTACTGTGAATCGATTCAAAAATATCCGCCTGAAAGTCATTGGCGAGGGCAGAAATTGTGGATAGAGGGAGGTCATCCGATGTATAATTGGTTGTCCGGGAAATCCCTACAGTAGCCCCCATGTTTTCAAGGAGTGTTTTGAGATAAAGTCCTTTCGTCAGGTTTCCTTCCGATTCCCAGAATCCCGTTGCGGCAATATACCGGTCATCGGAATCGTGTCCGCCATGACCCGGATTGATGTAAATACGAATACCGCTCAGGTCCTGACTTAAAAGGAGGGAGGCTGACATCAAATATATAATAATAGTCATAAAGATTGTATTTTTTTTCATCAGTCTCTCCTATTCCGTCACGTGGAGTTTCATTATGTAGATCCGGCCGGTCAGATCATGATACGTCAAAGCTTTATTGTCGGGTGACCAGCGGGGATACATTTCAATAGCGTCGTTTGTATTTGTCAGTTGCACAGACTCTTTGCCGTCTGCCGAGGCAAGCCAGATCTCCGATTCAGTGATAAAATGACCGTCGTCATAGTCCTTCATAAAAGCAATCCAGCGGCCGTCCGGAGACCATACCGGGGCATTGGCATAACCCAGTTCCGCCTGGATATTGCCTTCCAAATCGCAGATAAAAGCCCCTTCGCCGGCCTTATTGTACAGGATCTTATCACCACTTGGAGAGAGAGATGCCCAGACATAGTTTCCTTCTCCGGAAGGTGTCAGGCGTTTTTCTTTGCCGTTTTCATACAATGTCAGGTGATTTTCAAAGGTGTGTACCAAACGGGTTCCGGGATTTTCCGCTTTGCGGTCCCTGTCTACTACAAGGATCTTTGTCCCGGTCCGTGTTACCACTCCCTCTTCCGTAGCCAGCAGGGGATGGGTTAAAAGCCGTTCATTCTCAATCAGAATATCTTTTCCCTTGCTCAGTCGATTATAAACCATAAGAGATCTGTAACGTTTGTGGTTTTCATACGTATCCCGTAAGTAATAAATCCGGGTGTTGTCCGGAGAGTAAAGAGGCTCATAACCTGACCCCATTTCACTTGAAATCTGATCCAGGGTATGTGTCTTGAGATTGTATTCCCATAAACCGGCAAAGCGCTCACGAGTTAATAACAATCGTTCGCCGTCCGGACTGAACGTTGGGTAATAGAAGGATCCGTCACCATCCGGAGTGATGATATCGACAGATGCTGCCTCGGGTAGTGCCCCGTAAAGGCCGGCTGAAAGCATGATGAGAAGAATTAATGTTTTTTTCATTACCACTCCATAAGCATTTTTTACTATTTGTTATCTTTATAATATAGTATATCCTGAAAAATTTTACCATATTGGATTTTATTTTATGATATTCATTATGGTTCATCTTAAATTAAAATCTATGTTTTTGAAAAGAATTACATATCTCTTAGGCATTGCAGTTATTGGTTTTACCTCCTGTGCCCAATTGACGAATGAGAACAAAGATGTTCCGGAATGGACCCTGGCATCTGTAGATGATCCGGATAAGATTGAAATTGTGACATGGAACGTGCAGAATTTTCCAAAATCCGGTGAAACCATAGATCGCCTTCAGGCAATTCTTGATTCCCTCCATGCGGATATATATTGTTTTCAGGAAATAGAAAATACGGCCAGTTTTCAACGCATGTTTAGGAATATTCCTGATTATGAGACCGCCGTTTCCACAGAGACCTATATGATGCATTATGTGATAGCCTGGCAAAAAGAGGAATTTTCGGCGTTAAACATTCGGGAACTGTTTGTGAATGATTCGTATTTTTTTGCATCCCGACCGCCATTAAATGTGAAATTCCGCTGGAACAGGGGAGATTCTCTTTTCATTTTCAATGTGGCAGATATTCACATGAAAGCCAAGGGGGATGTCAGTTCACGGGATAGGAGGCATCAGGCATCACAGATTATTGCAGAGTATCTCCAGTCTCAAAATCCGGGGATCTCTTCCTGGATCATAGCCGGGGACTGGAATGATGATGTGACCACGAGCAGCGGTCAATACAGCTTTGAGGCGATTCTTGATCATCCGGATGATTTTTTGTTTGTTACGGCTGAGCTGGCAAAGGACCCTGATTACGCATCCTATCCCGGATGGCCCAGTTTTATTGACAATATATTGATTACCCGTGCCCTCTTTGAAGCCTATGAAAATTCAACTGTGACTACCCTGAGCCTTGATAAAATATTCTCCGATTATTTTGAAGTATTGTCCGATCATCGGCCGGTAATGTTTAGATTTTAAGAGTTTTTAGTGATGAGTGATGTACCTTGATACAGTTGACTCCGACAGCCTGCAACCCACACATCAACTCGTCAATCAGCACTCAATAAGGTGACTCCCTGAGCATCCGTAATGGTTCTTGTAATCAGTTCTTTGGGTTTATAGTGGTGAGCGGGGAATACGACAATTTTATTGGTGGATGTCCGTCCCATCATTTCGTTGGAGCGTTTTTTACTTTCTTTTTCTACAAGGATTTCCACTTTTTTCCCAATCAGGGTCCGGTTTTTCTCCAGAGTATGCCGGTGCTGGAGACGAATCATCTGGTTCAAACGCCTGGATTTTTCATCGTCTGGAACGTTATCCGGCATTTTAGCTGCTTTAGTTCCGGGACGTGGTGAGTATTTAAACATAAAAGCGGCATCATAGCGGACTTGTTTCATCATATCCAGCGTGTCTTCATAATCTTTTTCCGTTTCTCCCGGAAAACCCACGATCATGTCTGTGGTGATGGCCATATCTGGGACAGCTTTTCGGATTTTTTCTACCAATTGGAGATAGTGTTCCCGGGTGTATGTCCTGTTCATGGCATTCAAGACAGCATTCGAGCCGCTTTGCAAAGGCAGGTGAATATGGTTGCATATACGAGGGTAAAAATCTTTATGGACCGCAATCAGATCATCACTCACATCCCCGGGATGGGGTGATGTATACCGGATTCTCAGAAGTCCCTGTATTCCGGCGAGTTGTGCCAGCAGATCCGGGAATCCGCCGGTGGAAGAATTGTAAGAATTTACGTTCTGTCCAAGAAGGGTTATTTCAACAAAACCCTTGTTGACAGCCTGTTTTGCTTCTTCCAGAATACTTTCCGGTTTCCGGCTTCTTTCGCGTCCCCGGGTATATGGAACAATGCAGTAAGTACAAAATTTATCACAACCCCGGGAAATTGAAATCCATGCATTGATACCTTCATGACGTGCCGGAAAAAGACCGTCATACAGCTCCAGGGAAGAAAGTTGCGTATCTATAACTTTCTTCGGAATATTCCCGGATTTCAGTATGGCCGGGAGGTGGCGGTACGAATCAGGTCCCAGGATAAAATTGACATAGGGTTTTTTCCGGAGAATATCCTTTTTCAGGTTTTGAGCCATACATCCTACGACTCCCATTTTCATCTCTGGATTGGATCTTTTCTGTATCACCCGAAGTTGTCCGAGACGGGTATGAATTTTTTGTTCGGCCAAATCCCGCACACTGCAGGTATTTAAAAGAACCAGATCCGCTTTTTCCGGCGAATCAACTTCTTCCAATCCCTCTGATTGCAGGATGGCAGCAATAATTTCGCTGTCATATACATTCATCTGACAGCCGTATGTCTCAATGTAATAAGTATTCAAAATCAGCTTTTCAATATGTTATTCATGATATGATTGATCCGACGGACCATGGCTGATTTGTCAGTTTCCAGTCCGGCCATCATAAAGGCATTATCGGTGATCTGGTCAGCCAGCATTTTTAACAGCTCATCCTGTCCGCCCTCTTTTTTCAAATTAACCATTTTCCGGATTAAATCGTGTTTCGGATTGATTTCCAGCACTTTTTTCCCGGATGAGTATAGGGACTGTCCGGCCTGCTCCAGAATTTTCTGCATGTGGACTGTCATCATATCATCGGGATTAACAAGAAGTGCCGGACTGTCTACCAGACGTTCAGAAACTTTTACTTCTGAAATCCGGTCCTTGAGATGTTTGGCAAGCCATTTTATAAAGCCCTTCATCTCTTTGTCATCCGCCTTATCCTTTTCTTTTCCTTCATCCTTTGAATCAGCTTTATCCGCTTTTTGGGGAAGTTTGATGTTGGCATTGTCGGCTGAGACAAGGTTTTTTTCTTTGTATTCCCGGATGGATGTCATGACAAAATCATCAATGGGATTGGTCAGGTAAAAAATTTCAATGTCCGCAGCGCGGAAGGATTCCATATAGGGACTGTTTTCCAGTTCATCTCTGGACGTCCCCGTCAGATAATAAATCTCCTTTTGATCCTCCGGAGCCCGGGAGACATATTCTTCCAGGGAAGTCCATTCGCCTGCTTTGGTTTTACTGGATTCAAACAGGAGAAGTTCTGCCAGGTCTTCCCGGTTCTCGTAATCTGTGTTAGCACCTTCCTTGATAAAATTGGAGAACTGTTTCCAGAAATCTCGGTATTTCTCAGGATTTTCTTTTTTCTGGTTTTTCAGAGTAGATAAAATTTTCTTTGTCAGATGCTTGCCGATTTTCTTAACCAGATGATTATCCTGCAGCGTTTCCCTGGAAATATTCAGAGGCAGATCTTCCGAATCCACCACACCCTTGACAAAACGGAGGTATTCAGGAAGGAGATCTTTTACTTTGGATTGAATCAGAACTTTATTACAGTAAAGATGGACACCCGGATCCAGGCGGTTTAGTCCGAATATTTCGTAGTTTTCTTTGGGGATATACAACAAAGCATTTAACTGAATAGGTGCATCGGAAGAGGTATGAAGGCGGAAGAGAGGCTCGGATTCCGTATTGGAGATAAATTTATAAAATTCAGTGTATTCTTCTTCTTTGATTTCCCGGGGCCTGCGGGTCCAGATCGCCTGGATGGTGTTGATTTTTTTCCCGGAGAGTAATATGGGAAAAGTGACGAAGTTTGAGTATTCATGGATGATTTCTTTTAGTTTTTCTTCATCCAGGTACTCTTTTTTTTCTTCTTTCAGGTGGATAACAATTCGGGTGCCCCGCTTAATTCCCTCTTCCCGGGCAATGGTATATCCGCTGGCTCCGTCAGATTCCCAGACGTAACCTTTTGCCGCCGGTTTATAAGAACGGGTTATGACTTTCACATGATCGGATACCATGAAGACTGAATAAAATCCCAGACCGAATTGACCGATGATCTCGGCTGATTGCCCGGGATGTTTTTGAAGCTGTTTTAAAAATTCTGCCGTTCCGGAATGAGCGATGGTACCCAGGTTTTCAATCAATTCCTCCTTTGTCATTCCCACACCCGTATCCTCAATCACCAGATTGCCTGCCTCTTTTTCTATGGATATACGGATCTCCTGGGGGATTTCCTTATCCACAACCGATTCTTCCGTGAGTATAATGTGACGGAATTTTTCAAGGGCATCCGAAGCGTTTGAAATGAGTTCACGGATAAAGACATCTGTGTTGGAATAGATGGAATGAATGACAATGTCCAGAATCCTTTTGATCTCTGTTTGATATTCGTACGTCTTCAGCTGTTCTGTCATAAGCCTGCCTCCATTTTTTTCCAAATCTAATTTTAACAAATTATATGCATGACTGACATAAAAATGTGAAAATCCATAAACTCATGCCGAAGCTAAGCTCCAATCCCAAAAGCCGCCACATCGGGAAATCCTTGAACCCTTGAGCCCATGAACTCATGAATTCATGAACTTCCAACTAAGTGAGCCTTAACGTCTTAACGTCTCAACCTCTCAACCTCTCAACCTCTCAACCTCTCAACCTCTCAACGTCTCAACGTCTCAACGTCTTAACGTCTCAACCTCTCAACCTCTCAACGTCTCAACCTCTCAACGTCTCAACCTCTCAACCTCTCAACCTCTCAACGTCTCAACGTCTTAACGTCTCAACGTCATGCTTTCCAC
>JAGGVO010000008.1 GCA_021157965.1 Candidatus Neomarinimicrobiota bacterium | reverse complement strand
GGTATCGTCACCTGTTTTTGCTGCAATTTACATATAGCAGGTGGATTCCGCACGTAGAGAATCCTCACGGATAATCCCTTTCCATGGAGGTATCACTTCTTTTTTCACATAACTTATTTTAATTTTGAAGGAAACAAAGGAGTTGCATGGCAGAAACACGACGTGAAATACTGATGCGGGGATTTGATCCCCTGGCCCTTCTGGGTGTGAATGATGAGAATTTAAAAATTCTGGAAGATCATTTTAACGCGGAGATCATCGCCCGGGGACAGAGTATCAAAATCATTGGGGATCCCATTGAGGTAGAACGGATTCACCATATCCTCAATCAGCTCATTCAGCTTATTCCCAAAAAAGAATATATCAAACCATCGGATGTAAAAACCGTTATCAATATTGAAGCAGATGATTCAGATTCTATTTACTCCGTCCCGGAGGAATCGATCATCCTTTTCACACCGAACGGACTCATCCGGCCACGGACAGCAGGACAGGCGGAGTATTACCGGATTGCATCGGAGAATGACATCACGTTTGCCATTGGTCCGGCAGGGACCGGCAAGACCTATCAGGCCGTGGCCATGGCTGTGGCGGCGTTGAAAAACCGGGAAATCCGGAAAATCATTCTTAGCCGTCCCGCCGTGGAAGCCGGGGAAAATCTGGGCTTTCTCCCCGGGGATATGAAAGAAAAAATCGATCCCTACCTGGCTCCCCTCTACGATGCCCTGAAAACCATGATCAGTCCGGAAAAACTCAAGGTCTTTTTCGAACAGAAAATTATTGAGATCGTTCCCCTGGCGTATATGCGCGGCCGAACCCTGGACAGTGCCTTTCTCATCCTGGATGAAGCCCAAAACACCACTCCCCTTCAGATGAAAATGTTTCTGACCCGCATCGGGGTGAATTCCAAAGCCATTATTACAGGGGATATTACCCAGATCGATCTTCCCTCCAAGCAACGGTCCGGACTCATGGACGCCGTAAATATTCTCAAGGATATCGACGGGATTGGATTTACCTACCTGACAGAAGTGGATGTGGTCCGGCATCATCTGGTCAAACGGATCATTAAAGCCTATTCGGACTCGGGGGATGACCTTGAGTGATCTTTCTTCCCAACTGGAAAAAGCGGCTCGTTTAATCCTCCATGCAACACACACGACGGCATTCACCGGTGCCGGTATTTCCGTGGAGAGTGGTATTCCTCCTTTTCGAGGCAGAGAAGGATTATGGTCACGATATGATCCCGGATGCCTGGATCTGGATGCTTTCTACCGGGATCCGGCACAGACCTGGAAACTTATCAAAGAAATCTTTTATGACTTTTTCGGCCGGGCTAAGCCCAATCCGGGACACCTAAGCCTGGCTGAGATGGAAAAAACCGGAAATCTGCAGGCCCTGATCACGCAAAACATCGATAGTCTTCACCATCAGGCGGGGAACCGGAATATCATTGAATTTCATGGAACGTCAGGCCGCCTCAAATGTACCCGATGCGGTGAGGTTGTTCTTTTCGAACCGTCTTATCTCGAACAACTTCCGCCGGTATGTAAATCCTGTGGCGGGATTTTGAAACCGGATTTTATCTTCTTTGGGGAAGCTATTCCCTATAAGGCCTATGAAGCCTCAATGGAGGAAGCCCGGATTGCCGATGTCTTTCTGGTCATCGGTACCACGGGAGAAGTTGTCCCTGCCTCCACCATCCCCCGGCAGGCAAAAACCCACGGGGCAGCCATCATTGAGATCAATCCCGAACCGTCAGCTTATACCCATGCCATCACCGATGTGTATCTTCAGGGAAAGGCAGGGAAAATCCTGCCTGACCTGACAAAAAGAATCGGAGAAATATCCTGAAACAGAGATTTTCTGAAACCTTTCCCCTTTCCGGGACACATACAAAAGCACAAGCACTTCTTACATTGGAGTCTGAAATATTGTAAATTTGCCGGTTCAATAAAAAATGGAGGCATTATGAAAGAACAGGAAAACCAGAATAATACATTAGACGAACTTCTGCACACGCGGAAAAATGTGTGGGACAAACAGAAAGACCTGGAAGCTGTCTTTGCGTTTAATAATGAATATGCATCTTTTCTGGATTCATCCAAAACCGAGCGGGAAGCCGTTCAGAATGTAATTGAACTGGCCGAATCCAAGGGATTTGAAAATATTCTAAGATCACCGAAAAAGACGGATAAACTCTATTATCCTCTTCACGGAAAATCCATTGCCCTCTACCGGAAAGGTGAAAAGGCCTTAACGGATAGAGTTCATATTCTTGTAGCTCATTTGGACTCACCTCGACTGGATCTGAAGCAGTATCCGGTTTATGAAGATCAGGATCTGGTCATGTTTAAAACTCATTATTACGGAGGTATCCGGAAATACCATTGGGTCTCCATTCCGCTGGCCTTACATGGGACCTTTGCCATGAAAGACGGGAGTATAAAAAACATCGTGATCGGTGAAGATGATAACGATCCCGTTTTTACCATTGCCGATCTTTTGCCCCACCTGGCGGCAAATGCTCAGAATACGAAAAAAGCCACCGAATTTATCCCCGGTGAAAAACTGAATATCCTTGCCGGCAGTCTGCCCGTCAGTGAAGATGAAAAGCAGGATCAACGGTTTAAACTGAATATTCTGAAACTGTTTAAAGACACATACGGCATTGCCGAAGACGATTTTTTGAGTGCGGATGTTGAGCTGGTACCGGCAGGTAAATCCCGGGATGTTGGACTTGATCGCTCTCTGCTGGGCGGATACGGACACGACGACAGGGTCTGTGCCTATACGGCGCTCCGGGCAATTCTGGATGTGGAAAAACCAAAAACCTCTGCCCTTGTTTTTCTTATGGATAAGGAAGAAATCGGCAGTGAAGGTGCCAGCGGTTCCAATACCTGGTTTCCGGAGATGGTGGTAGGAGAAATTTTAGCACTGGAAGGCAAAGACAGCTACACTTCAATTCGGCGGACCCTGTCTAATGCACGGTGTCTGTCCGCAGACGTAAATGCAGCGGTCCATCCGGACTGGAAAGAAGTGCATGATTTGAAAAACGCCTCATATATCAACGGTGGTATTGTATTGACAAAATTCACCGGTGTCCGAGGAAAAGCAGGAAGCAGTGAAGCCAATGCGGAATTTGTGGCCGCACTACGGAAAATATTTGACGAAAATGACATCACCTGGCACATGGCCGAGCTGGGAAAAGTGGATGAAGGCGGCGGCGGAACCATCGCCAAATTCATGGCTTATTACGGGATGCAGGTCATCGATGCCGGCGTACCGGTCCTGGGTATGCACTCACCCTTTGAGGTAGTGAGTAAAGGGGATGTGTATGAGACATATAGGGCCTTTCAGGCAGTTCTGAATGATGAATGATGAATTAAATGGTTGAATGATGAGTTGGGAAGTGTACTTGCTAAAATATAGTATTAATTGAGATATTATTTACTTGTAGAATATATGCCAAACTTAATATTTCTGACGACATTTGGCCATTTCCCGGGCACTAACCATGTTTGTATCCATCCACCTTCATATTGAGTTTTCTCCATCACCAGGATGTCATAATATCCTTCGGGCGCATCCCAGGCATACCAACCAACCAAACCTGCATAAGTATCAGTTATTGTAGATGAGAAAAACCTTCTTTTCTCATAATTTGGCCCATAGTACTGATAAAATTTAACTAAAACCTCATTAACCGGATTATCATTTTGATCTGTTACGATTCCCCACCCATCTCGTGTCCGTTCCTGTGAAACGGCTGATTTGTTTACTGGTATGATAATAATCAGGCTTATAATCATCACAACAACACCTGTCAAT
>JAGGVO010000007.1 GCA_021157965.1 Candidatus Neomarinimicrobiota bacterium | reverse complement strand
GGCTATAGATGAAGTCATTGAACGAAATCGTATTGTTAATTGGACCAGTGACATAGACACACAAAATCGTATGAGAAACGAGATCGAAGACCTCCTTTTCGATTTCAAGAACAAAGAAGGCATTGAGATCACTTTCGAGGACATGGATGCGATTATGGAACAGTGTCTGGATATTGCCAGGGTCAGAAGGCCGTAGAGGGAAACCTCTGTGTTTGCCCTTGAATGGGATAAATATGGATGAGAAAATAGAATTGAAATACGGTGCGCGAAAGTTCGTTGTTGATGTTGTGGCGGAGAAACGCAAACGTCTTTCCGTTACGGTGCATCCGGACCTTCGTATCACGGCAAAAGCACCTGCCGAATGTGAACTGGAAATTATTCTTAAGCATTTGGAAAAGCGGGCATCGTGGATAGCCCGGCAGATTGATTTTTTTGAGCAATTTCAGCCCCTGCCTACGGAGCGCAAATTTGTCTCCGGTGAAACTCACTATTATCTCGGCAGACAATATCGTTTGAAAATACGGCCTGGCGGGAAAGCCCGGGTGCGGCTGATCGGTCGCTTTTTTGAAATGGAACTGCCTGATACAAGCAATAAGGAAAAGGCAAGGGCGCTCATGCTTGATTGGTACTCGGCACACGCCAGGGATTTGCTTTCGAGAAGGCTTGCTCAGTACGTGCCGACTTTCGAGAGGATGGGGGCTGTGGTGCCGGAAGTACGCTACCGCCGTATGAAGAAACGATGGGGGAGCTGTTCGGGGAAAGGCGTCATTATGTTGAATACTGAGCTCGTTAAAGCTCCGACCCACTGCATCGATTATGTGATTATACATGAACTGTGTCATCTGCTTTATCCACACCATGATAAAAAATTTTACCACCTTCTCGGGCGAATTCTGCCGGACTGGGAAAAACGCAAGGAACGTCTGGAAAAAGTGGTAATCTGAGGAGTAACTATCATGAGCTTTCGTTTCTGGAGACGAATCAAGATCGCACCAGAAGTGACCCTGAACCTGAGTAAGTCGGGAGGATCGCTCTCGTTCGGGCCACGCGGTGCAAAGTTCACTGTCGGCTCCCGCGGGAAACGGACGACAGTGGGAATTCCGGGAACGGGACTCTTTTACACCACAACTCTTTCAGGCGGGAGCTCAGGTGGTAAAAGAAATGCGTCTTCAGTTGCGCCGGAGGTCCCTTCAGTCCGCACGAAAGATCGCCTGACCCTGGGCTTCTTCAAGCGGCTCGTCACACCGGACGACGAGGAGGCCCTGGTGGACGGTTGCCGGGAACTGGTACTGGGGAATGAGAACAAAGCGCTTCACCACCTTGAGCAAGCGGCTCATCTCGCAGACGGAGCGTACCTCGCCGGCTTTCTGGCCCTCAAGATGGGGCGACTGAAAGAAGCTGCGAGTTACCTGGTTACGGCTACCGAAAAACACAGCTGTCTGGGCCGTTACTTCTCCAGGTACGGTATCTCCGCCACAATGAGCCTCCCCATCACGGACGAGGTGTCCGCGCATGTGGGTCCGGATCTTCGGGATGTGCTGCTGGGCCTGGTAGAAGTCTATCAACATCAGGAGCGCTGGCAGGACGCGATTGCCTGCCTGGAAAAGCTGCGCCGGCTTGAACCCGACGACGTGGTGGTGAAGTTGTCTCTTGCGGAACTGTTGATGGACGCTCATCCGGGCGATAAGAAGGTTTTCCGGAAGGTTGTGCGGTTGGTTGAGGGCATCGGGAACGACACGTCAATCCATGCTACGTTGCTGCTATACAAGGCAAGGGCTTTGCATGAGCTCGGCCTGCCGGATGCAGCTCGCGAGGTTTTAACAGTCGCCCTGCGCCGTAAGAAAGGCCGGTCCGATGATCTCCTCCGTGCTCTGCGTTACGAGCGCGCTCTGATCTACGAGGATTTGGGGCAAAAGTCTCGTGCCCGCGCCGAATTCGAAAAGATCTATGCAGAGGCTCCGGACTTTGAAGATGTAGCAAAACGATTAGGTCTGTAGGGAATTAGAATGGCATCAAAAACAAAAAACTGCCACAAGCTTCTCGATACCGTGATGCTATCCCGCGCACAGGGCTGCCTTCCCGGCCCCTTTATTTTAGGTTGTGTACTAAAAATAAAATAAAGACGAATACTTATTTTAGTTCCAAGGCAGATACGTGACCATATCAACGGTGGTTGAAAAGGACAGACGGTCGTATCAAGGGACAATTTCTCATTACAAAACCCATCCGACATTCACCTTGATTCCCCAAAAGTAGTCCTGGTTCATGTTATAAGCTTCTTCATAGGTCATACTGGGTGTCTGAAGGTCAAAAGATTTGATTTTAAAATTGCTTTCCATACCCATGGTAATTTTACCGGGAATGAGAATCCGTTCATATTCCATGCACATTTCCATAGCTCTGTAGTTAATACTGCTTTTATTGTTATCGGCTATCCGGGTAATGTCCACCCGATCTTTTACCAGCTCCATTTCACCTGATCCCACATGATACTCCAATGTAAAAAAGAGCGCTTCCCGGCTTTGGAGGGGATACCGGGCTACAAGTCCCGCCCCGGCGAAATATCCTGTAAAACGTGTATCGGTAATCGTATCCTCGATTTCCTGTTCACCGATATGAAATGTGTAGGGTTTTTGATAAAGCGTTTTACCCCCTCCAAAATAACCTCTGGCAAATTTTTCTGCACCGGGTGGACTTCCCAGGGAAATTCCCAAAAAAGCATCACTGAACCGTGTGTAAAATTCCGCTTCCTCTCCGGCAGAATAATAATCGATAAAAGGGTCCTCATTGAAATTATAGGGGATATATTTCACATCATCCGTAAAATGCACTGTGGACCGGTAATCCTCATAATGAGTCCGAAAAACAATGGCCAGATTGTTCCAGGCATCAGGAATGAATATATCGGACAATAGGTGGAACAGAACATATCCCGTTGTTCCGACCTTGTTTTTGATCAGTTCATCCCGTCCTTTTGTGGTAGGTGCCTGAATACCATTTGAAAATTCATATTTCAGATTGTACAACCGGATAATATTTTTGTAATTCAACCGGGCATTAAGGGTTATCCCGGCATAGCCCTTCGTTTTTATTTCTGCCCGTTTTGGCTGATCCGGAAACCACATGAGCCATTTGGCACCGCCTTCAACCCGCAAGAATTCCTCAGAAAAAAGGGATGAATACACTAAAATGAGACCCAAAAAACCGATCTTGACATGTTTCATGGCATTTTTCCTTATCGGTGATTTTCAATATAAGTGCTTCACCGATAAAATCCTCGATTTTTCCAAAAATTCTTAAGTTGCACTTAATTGTTGAATTTGGGATCTAGAAATAATATTTAATTTTCGCATAAATCATGTCATTATCGTCAAAGCGCCCAAATCGGCCGGCATCCCCTGCAAATATGTTACTTCCCAAAAGGATATCAAATCCGTCGGTAAAAGAATAGGAGATTTTGGGGCGGATCAGGGCATCTCCTTCGTTCAACCCTGTATAGATGAAAAGTTCAAGCCATAATTTTTCCTGCAGAAAATCTTTCTTTGCCAGAAATGTGAGCGTGTGATCAAATTCATCGTTGAGTATCCCGGATTCATAATCCAGGATATACTCCTGGATGATCTGGGAACTGAAGATAATCCCCCGGACATTAAAATCCAGTCCCGCCATGCTGTGAAGGAAATTTTTCTTCACCGTGGCATCCGGATAAGCCGGTGATTCAATCTGAAAATAGCGCCCAGAATAAAACCCGCTTTCGCCCCGGAGGATAATGGAACCGACAGGTAAACTGACACTTCCGCCTCCCAGGGTTACCCGGTGATATTCAGGGCGGACCGTGAGCCCTGTCAATTGCTGTGTGACCGGGTTAAACTCTTTTGTCATGTGCATCACCGGATCATCATAGAACATGTATCCTCCCACCAGCTCCAGATCAAAACGGGAGGTCAGGGTGCTGTAACGGATAAAAGCTTCACTGTTTTCCAGCCGGGCGGGGACATCCGACGTGGAATAGTCAAAGACCGGCTGAACGGGATAATCCATCCCCGGATTCCAGATGGAAGTGGCATCGGGCATCCGGGTCGGAGTAAAAACCGGAACCCATACGGCTTCATAAGTGGAATTGCCGTGATAAGCATTGATTTTAAAGGCCGTTACACCCATGCGGAT
This sequence comes from Candidatus Neomarinimicrobiota bacterium, assembly GCA_021157965.1. NCBI lineage: Bacteria > Pseudomonadati > Fidelibacterota > Fidelibacterota bacterium. Next base: position 2,727 of record JAGGVO010000007.1, on the reverse strand, counting down.
CTCGTCAAAATCCGGCAGGAGAAATTCCTGCAGGTCTTTGGGTGATACAACATCCGTAATAAAGGCCCCTTCCGCCTTGCCCTGGATAATCTGCTGTTTCCCGATCCTCAGATCAAAATTATCGAAAAACAGGTCGAGATAGGCTTCCCGGAGACCGATCTCCAGATTGCTATCAAATGTGTGGTACAGATAGGGGTTAACCAATAATCCCCCTTTCATGCTTTTCTTTTCAAAATTCAGATCCAGGGTGTTCTGTATGATGGAAAAATCCCGGTCTCCCTCGAGGAGCATACCGGTGTAATTCCGGGCATATCCTGAAATATATATGTTATCCATCCCATAGACAGAACCATTTATCATGATCAAACCTACAAGAATTATGTATTTCATTTTTCTGATCAACATGGATTCTCCTTTCTCTTTCTTATCGTCCCAGTGTCATACTGCGTTCTGTAAAGCGTCTGTCCGGAATGCCCCGATTGATCTGCACGTTATTGAAAGCCATATTTGTTTTATGATCTTTCTGCACATTTTTCATTTCCGTTTCAAGGATGGTCCAGAATCCGTCAATCTGATCAAACTTTTTGATCGTGAGGATTTTCAACAAATCACCGTCTTCATCATAGAATTCACGGCGAAGACCCAGGTAATTATCTTTCATAACCCATGTAATGGTTTTGGAATACATATAATCCTCTTCTTTGGGAATGCTTTCCACAACCCAGCAGGTTTTTCCTTCAAGGGTTTCTTCCCGAAGAAGTGTATGGGTATCTTCGTCGGGATGGCGGTCCCCCAAATCATCATAGGTAAAATCCGACCCCATGAAATAGTCGCTTTTTCCGTCACTGGAAATCCGCTTGGTCCGCTTCAGGGCCGGCAGGTAAATCCACTGGTCATCATCCCGGCCGTCGGCATAACTCCAATTCATAAAAGATGTTCCCCGCACGTCAGCCGGCGCCTGAAAGAACATGATTTTTTTGTCCACCTCATCACCGTATTTGATGTACTGTTTCAGGGTACGGACTCTGCTTTCCCCCTGCTTGTTGGTCAGGGTCATGGTGAGTTCGCCCTGCATGTCATCTCCTGTCGGTTTGTTGTAAACATCCTCCATGATTTGCTTTCCAGTGATTTCAGCACTCAAAGGTTGAATCATAAAGATGGTGAGCAAAAGACTCATGAACAAAGCTGCATGTGTTTTTTTCATTTTTCTTTCCTTTTTGTTATGAACAGATTACATGTATAGACCAGAATCATCATGATAGTCAGAGTTCCGGTCAGGCTTGTGAACATGTTCATGGATACCAGGGCTCCCAAAGTCCGGTTTGGCGGAAAAACGGAAAAGAGGAGAACGAGAAACCCTGAAATCACCACCACGGCATTGTACAGAATTGCCTTGCCGGTCTGGTTCATGGTGGCGTACAAGGCTGTCTCTTTCGACGGATTGCTTGCCAGATTCATGCGGTAGTGCTGGAGAAAGTGGATGGCATAATCGATCCCGACCCCCATGGCGATACTGGATAAGAGCGCCGTCGTGGTACTCAGGGCAATATTCAGAATTCCCATAAAACCGAAATTAATCAGGATAGTAATGAGAATCGGTGTAGCACCAATGAGTCCGGCTTTGATACTTCGGAACATAAGTATCAGGAGCCCCAGCACAAGGAAAAGGGACATCACGATACTTTTAATCTGACCTTCAAGAATCAGGTCCGTAAAAACCAGTGCCTTGTAGCCCGAACCGGCAAAATTCATTTCGATTCCCAGTTCCCGAAAATCATCTTCAAAGGATTTAATCACGGCAAGAGCTTCATTAATAGTTTTGGAATCGTCTCCCTTAAGTTGAAAGGTCACATTGGCTTTGCTGTAGTCATAATTGGTGACTTTCAGCAGGTTTTCCGGATCGCCGGACATTTCATATAGCAGAAGATACTGGGCTACCATATTCCGGGTTTCGGGAATGGCATAAAATTCTTCCCGATCTTCATTCATGACCTTGTTCATCCGCTTCAAGTAATCGGCCAGGGAAAAGGAATTTCCCACCCTGTCCAGTTTAACCGTTTCCGCCTGAAGTCTGTCAATCAGACGCAGACTCTCCGGCTTTTTAAACGTATCGGCATCAGGACTTTCCAGAACCACGTTCAAGGTGGATGTCCCGCCGAATTTGCTGTTTACAAAGGTGTCTGTTTTGACGATATCACTATCTTTTTCAAACTTGTCCAGAAAACTGGAATTGATCCAGACGCGCTGAATGCCGAAAAGAGAAATGGTCACAATCACCAGAACTGCGATATATATTGTTTTTTTCCTTGCCAGCAGTCCGTCTGTAAAACGAATAAAGAGATTGTATTCTGAACCTGCTTTTTCTTTCTTTTTCCCGGGATGATATCCCATAAGAATTACCATCACCGGCAGAAGAATCAGTGCCATAAGAAAGGCAGAAAAAATCCCGAAGGCTGTAAAAATCCCGAAATATTTGATAGGATAGACTTCCGAGGTGAGGAGAGAGATAAAACCGATCATTGTGGTAAAAGCCGCCATGGCAAGGGGTTTCCACAGGATTTTGATGGTATAAGCCAGGGCTGTGGATTCTTCAGCCCGAGGATGACGGCCGGCATACTGTTTCAAATGGTTGTAAAAATAGATTCCGTAAGCCACGCCGATGGCAATGAGCATCACGGGGATCATGGTGGAGACGGAATAGATGGGAATTCCCAGAACTGCCATAAG